>NZ_MWJN01000079.1:0-41883 GCF_002027145.1 Microbispora sp. GKU 823
GCTGTTGCCGGCGGCCACGCGGAAGCCGCTGCCCTGGGACGAGAGGTTCCAGGTCTGGTTGCTCGCGCCGTTGCAACTGGAAACCGTGAGCTGCACGCCGTCGGAGGTGCTGCCGCCCGGAACGGTGAGGCACAGGCCGCTCGCGCCGTTCACGATCCGGTAGGCCCCCGCACTGGGCGCCGCGCTGGAGACGCCGACGAAGACGCCGCCGACCAGGGCGGCGACCCCGGCGACGGTGCCGATCACCCCGACTCCGGTTCTGGTACTCCTTCTCAAAGCCGAGCTCCTTGCATGTCGTGCAGGACCCCTGACCGAGGGGGTGACTCCTGGTCCCGCTGAGGAAATTCATGAATGTGAACAACATCCATGAACCGGAACACGGCCAAAATTACGGACCTCGGGAACGCGGGTCAATGCTCTGTGTCACCCGGTTGACGGCTCCATCCGGACGCCGGCCGATTGGAGCAGGTGAGAGCCGATGCGCCCGGTGCCCGGCGGTGAAATTTTCATGAAACACGGATACGTGGGCGGAATGTCCCACTCGCGTGAGCGGCGGTGCCGGATGACCGCCGGCCTCCCCCCGCACGGCGGCCACCAGGGGCAACGATCCGCTATTGGGGTCTACTGCAAAGTTTCTTTACTTATTACGCTCGTGGCGTGGAGCTAGAAGTGCGTCATCTGCGCGCGGTCTGCGCCATCGCGGACCACGGGAGCATCTCCAAGGCCGCCGCCGCGCTGAAGACCTCCCAGCCGTCCCTGACGGCTCAGCTTCGGCGCATCGAGTCGATGTTCGGCAGCCCGCTGTTCGAGCGCGGCAGGGAGGGAGCCTCGCCCACGCCTCTCGGCGAATGGGTGCTGGCACGCTCCCGCTCGCTGCTGCCCGCGTTCGAGGAACTGCGTCGCGACGGCATGCGGTTCGCCGGCCGCAGGGTGCTGCGCGTGGGCTGCATGTCCAGCCACCTCGCGCTGCACATCATCGGAACGCTCCGGGAGCTGCTGCCGGACGCCGAGGTCACGCTGCGGACGGAGGAGGCGATGGACGTGCTGCCGAGCCTGTTGCGCTCGCGGCGGCTGGAGCTGGCGACGCTCGCCGACTACCCCGGTCTCCCGCTCACACCGCCCGCCGGCGTCGGGTACGCGCCGGTCGCCTGGGAGCCGATCTTCGTCGGCATCGCCGAGTCGCATCCCCTGGCCGCCCGGCAGGAGATCGACCTGGCCGACCTCGCCGAGGAGGAATGGTCGCTGCCGGTGATGATCGAGGTCGGCCACCGCGAGCATTTCGGCGAGGCCTGCGCACGGGCGGGGTTCGTGCCGAAGATCGGCTGCGAGGCCACCCTCAGCGTGGCGGTGGACCTGATCGCCGCGTCCCGCTGCGTCGGGATGTTCCAGGCCACCAGCCGCGGCTACCCGGGCATCGCGATCCGCCCACTGGCCGGGACCCCGCTCAGCTTCCGCCACCTGATCGGCTGGACCGAGGCCGGTCCCGTCGATCCGCACATCGCCGAACTCGTGGCGGCGGTGCGCCGGGCGTACTGGGCCGACGCGGAGAAGTCGGCGGTCTACCAGGACTGGCTCGGGCGTCACGGGCCTCTTGCCCAGCCCTAGCCAGCCCCCTATAGCGCGACCGTATAGGAAGGTGCGGGGTTACCCGCCCTCCGTCGTCGATGTCACGGTGTGTCTCAGCCCCGGCCGGCTCCTCCCCTCAACCCCCCAAGGGACAGGAGTCACCAGGAGTGAGACCCCCTGCAAGGTCAGCGGCGCTGGCCGTACTGACGGCGGTAGCCCTGACCTCGTCATCCCTCGCGGGAACGGCCATCACGCCGGCTTCCGCGTCGAGCGCCCCGGCCCCACCCGGCCCCCAGGCGCGCGCACTCGCCAGCGCGGCGAGCGCTCTGGCCGCTTCGGCGCAGGCGCTGCACACCGCGCCCTCGGACGAGTTCACGCTCGCCCGCACCGTCACCGGCGCGGGCGGGCTGCGCTACCTGACCTACGCCCGCACCCACGCGGGCCTGCCCGTCCACGGCGGCGACGTCATCGTCTCCACCGACGCGTCCGGACAGACGGTGCAGGTCGTCACCACGGGTCAGCGCACCGAGTTGAACGTCTCCGAGGTGCCCCGCGTGACCGAGGCCCAGGCGGCCGCGAAGGCGCGCGGCCTGCTGGCCTCGGTCGAGTCCGTCGGCACGCCCACCCTCCTCGTCGACGCCGCCCTCGACACGCCCAGGCTGGCGTGGGAGACGGTGGTCACCGGCAGGAAGAAGGGCGACGTCCCGAGCGTCCTGCACGTCTTCGTCGACGCCGTCACCGGCAAGGTGCTCGACTCCTACGACGACGTCAAGGCCGGCGTCGGGCACAGCTACTACAACGGCAACCCGGTGACGATCCAGACCTCTGGGTCGGCCGGCAACTACTCGATGACCGACACCACCCGTCCAGGTATCCGCTGCGGCGGCCAGAGCGGCGGCGCCTACACCGGGCCGGACGACGACTGGGGCAACGCCTCGGGCACCAGCCTCGAAACCGCGTGCGTCGACGCTCTCTACGCGGTGCAGACCGAGTGGAACATGCTCCGTGACTGGCTCGGGCGCAGCGGCATCAACGGCTCGGGCGGCGGGTTCCCCGTCAAGGTGGGCCTCAACGACGTCAACGCCTACTGGGACGGCAGCTCCACCTCGTTCGGGCACAACCAGGCCAACAACCAGCAGGCGACCTCGATGGACGTGGTCGGCCACGAGTTCGGCCACGCCATCGACCAGTACACGGGCGGCGGCGCCGGCAGCGGCAACGAGGCCGGCGGCATGGGCGAGTCGACCGGCGACATCTTCGGCGCGCTGACCGAGGCGTACGCGAACAACCCGAACGACCCACCGGACTACCAGGTCGGCGAAGAGGTCAACCTGGTGGGCGGCGGGCCGATCCGGTACATGTACCGGCCCTCGACCAACGGCGACCCGGACTGCTACAGCGCCTCGATCCCGAACACCGAGGTCCACTCGGCGGCCGGCCCGCAGAACCACTGGTTCTACCTGCTCGCCGAGGGCACCAACCCCGGCGGCGGCAAGCCGAGCAGCCCCGTCTGCAGCGGGCCCTCGTCGCTGACCGGCATCGGCATCCAGAAGGCCGGGATGATCTTCCTGGCCTCGCTGAACCTCAAGACCCTCCCGCGTACGCACGCCAAGGCGCGGGTGAACACGCTGAACGCCGCCAAGTCGCTGTTCCCGGGCAGCTGCGTGGAGTTCAACGCGGTCAAGGCGGCCTGGACCGCGGTCAACGTCCCGGCGACCAACGACCCGACCTGCACGGCGAACCCGGGCGGCAACGACTTCTCCGTCTCGGTCAACCCGGCCTCCGGCAGCACGCAGGCGGGCCAGGCCGTGACCACCACGGTGAGCACGACGGTCACCACCGGCAGCGCCCAGCAGATCACGCTGAGGACCGGCACCCTGCCCGCCGGCGTCACCGCGACGTTCACCCCGGCCACCGTCACCGCCGGGCAGACCTCGCAGCTCAGGCTGGCCACGTCCGCGAGCACGCCCGCGGGCGCCTACCCGATCACGATCGTGGCGGACGGCACGGACGTCGACAGGCAGGCGACCTACTCGCTCACGGTGGAGTCCGGCAACCCCGACCCGTCCACGCCTGACATCCCGGTGGCGAACATCAACGCCCACCTGCAGCAGTTGCAGGCGATCGGCAACCGGCCCTCACCGTCCGGCGCGTACACCAACGCGCTGAACTACGTGAAGGCCAAGCTCGACGCCGCCGGATACAGCACGCGGACGCAGAGCTTCACCTACAACGGCCAGACGCACACCAACCTGATCGCCGACTGGACCGGCGGGCCGGCGAGCCCGACCGTCATGCTCGGCGGTCATCTCGACAGCGTCGCGGCGGGCCCCGGCATCAACGACAACGGGTCCGGCTCGGCCTCGCTGCTTGAGGTCGCGCTCACCCTCGCCGCGCGCAACCCCACCCTCACCAAGCACGTGCGGTTCGCCTGGTGGGGCGCCGAGGAGCTGGGCATGCGCGGCTCGACGTACTACGTGCAGAACGGCGGCGCCGCCGGAGTGGAGACCTACCTCAACTTCGACATGACCGCCTCGCCCAACGCCGGATACTTCGTCTACGACGACGACCCCGCGCTCCAGAAGCTGTTCAACGACTACTACGCCACGCTGAACGTCCCGACGGAGATCGAGACCGAGGGCGACGGCCGCAGCGACCACACCCCGTTCAAGAACGCGGGCGTACGGGTCGGCGGCGTCTTCACCGGCGCCGAGACGGTCAAGTCGGCGGCCCAGGCGCAGAAGTGGGGCGGCACGGCCGGGCAGGCGTTCGACCGCTGCTACCACTCCGCGTGCGACACCTATCCGTCCAACGTCAACACCACGGCCCTGGACCGCAACGCCGACGGCATCGCGTACGTGCTGTGGAAGCTCGCGGTCGGGCAGGGCCCGGCGCCCACGGACGACTACACCGTCTCGGTGAACCCGTCCTCGGCGTCCGTCCAGGCCGGCCAGTCGACGGCCACGACGCTGTTCACCCAGGTCAGCTCGGGCAACGCCCAGCAGGTGACGCTGTCGGCGTCGAGCGTCCCCGCCGGGGTGTCGGTGTCGTTCTCGCCGCAGACCATCACCGCGGGGCAGTCGTCCCAGGTGACGATCTCGACGACCGCGGGCGCGGCGCCGGGCACGTACTCCATCGGTCTCAACGCCGACGGGAGCAGCGCCGACCACTCGGCCTCCTTCTCCCTCACCATCGGCGGCGACCAGGGCGACACCACCTGGAAGGAGTGGACCGCGTACACCGCCGGCCAGACGGTGACGTACGCGGGCAGGACCTACCGCTGCCTCCAGTCGCACACCTCACTGCCCGGCTGGGAGCCGCCCAACGTCCCGGCCCTCTGGCAGCCCGTCTGACCACACGACGTCGCCCCGGCCTGACTCGCGCACAGCGGGGCGACGTCTCCCGACCGGGCGGAAGCCGTACGCCCGGTGAGGAGTCAGGGCGGCGTACCTCGCGGAGGGGGGCCGTCGTCCTGACTCCTCCACACCCCGACCCTCACATGGAGGAATCCCATGGAACCCGTAGACCTCGGAGACGAGGAAAAGCCCGGCGGGATCACCCGCAAGACCCTGCTCAAGGCGGCGCTGATCGGCGCGCCGATGTCGATCCTGGCGGGCACGGCGGCCCACGCCTCGCTCGCCCGCGACGTCGCCGTCACCGGCGGACCGCTGCTCCCCACGCCGTTCTGCGACGACGACGATGAGCCGACGGTCGAGCAGATCGAGGGGCCGTACTTCAAGCCGAACTCCCCGCAGCGCACCACGCTGCCGGGCAACGGCACTCCCCTGACGGTCAGCGGCTACGTCTTCGGGCTCTCCTGCCAGCCGCTCGCCAACGTGCTGCTGGACTTCTGGCAGGCGGACGCCAACGGCGCCTACGACAACGTCGGCTTCAACTTCCGCGGCCACCAGTACACCAACGCCAACGGGGCGTACAAGCTGACCACGATCGTCCCCGGGCTCTACCCGGGACGTACCCGGCACATCCACGTGAAGGCACAGGCCCCCAACAAGCCCATCCTCACGACGCAGCTGTACTTCCCCGGCGAGCCGCGCAACAACACCGACACGATCTACGACGCCAGGCTGCTGATGAACGTCCGCACCAACGGCGCCGGCCTCGAGGCGACGTTCGACTTCGTGCTGAACGTCCAGGGCGCGCCGCCCAGCAGCAGCCCGACCACCAGCCCGACCACCAGCCCGACCACCAGCCCGACGACCGGCCCCGGCGGGACCTGGCAGGCCGGCCGGACGTACGCGGCCGGCGACACGGTCACCTACGGCGGCTCGACCTATCGCTGCCTCCAGGGACACACCGCGCAGGCCGGCTGGGAGCCCCCGAACGTGCCGGCGCTCTGGCAGCGCATCGGCTGAGCGTCGGCTGAGCGCGAACCACGAGGCCCGGTCACCGCTGACCGGGCCTCGTCGCATGTAGGTGAAATCACACCACGGCGGGGCATAGGGCGAGGAGCCCTCGGCGATATTCTTTTGTACCGACTGGTCAGTGCAAAAGAATGGAGCACAGACGTGGATGCCGGGCGAACCGCCGGGGACGTCACCCCCTCTGCCGGAACTCCCGCCGGGCCGTCCGGTCCCATGGCCGGCGTGTTCGAAGGCGTCGAGGTGGAGGCGCGGGGGCTGGGCGTGCGAGGTGGTCACGGCTGGGTCTACCGGCACGTCTCCCTGCACGCGGCCCCCGGAACGCTCACCGTCGTCACGGGCGAGGCGGGCAGCGGCCGTACGAGCCTGCTGCTCACCCTCGCGGGACGGATGAAGCCCGCCGAGGGCACGCTCACCGTCGGCGGCCTGGCGACGCCCCGCAGGATCAGGCAGATCGCCGCACTCGGGCTCTTCACGGAGGTGAACCCGTTCGACGACGCCCTGTCCGTACGGGAGCACCTGCAGGAGCGGCTGCGCCCGCACGGGTTCCTGTGGCGCAGGCGGCATCCGGACGCCGCGCGGTCGGCGCTCGCCCACGCCGGCCTCGACCCGGACGCCCTGCCACACGGCGATCGGACCCTGACCAGGGAGCTCACCCGGGACCAGGCGGTGCGGCTGGGCGTCGCGCTCGCCCTCCTCGACCAGCCGGGCCTGCTCCTCGTGGACGACGCCGACACCGGCATCCCCGCCGGCAGGCGGCACGAAATGTGGGACATCCTGCGCGGCCTCGCCGACCAGGGGCTCACCGTCGTCGCGGCGTGCACCGACGCCGAGGAGGCGACCGGCGTGGCCACCACGCTGCTGCCGCTGCCCGTCCCCCGCTCCCCCCGCCTCCCCCGCCGCCCGTCATCGGAAACGACCCGGGGGACGACACCGGGGCGGCGCGCGCCGATGAGACCGAGGAAGGAGAGCGGCGATGAGCGTCCCCCTCCCCGGCCGGCTCGAACTGCGCAGGTTCATGCGCTCGCGGCTCACCAGGGCCGCGCTGGTCGCCGTGATCATGCTGCCCCTGCTGTACGCCGGGCTCTACCTCTGGTCGTTCTGGGATCCCCAGGGGAACCTGAGCCGCGTACCGGTGGCCCTCGTCGTGGAGGACCGTCCCGCCACCGCAGCCGGCGCCGCGGGCGGCCCGCCGAGCACGGTGGACGCGGGCCGTGAACTCGCCGCCGAACTGGAGAACCGCAAGGTCTTCGCCTGGCACCGGGTCGACGCGGCCGAGGCCGACAGGGGCGTCCGCGAGGGCCGTTACTACCTGTCGCTCACGATCCCGGCCGACTTCAGCGCCGACCTCGCCTCACCTTCCGGCGACGGCACGCCGCGCCCGGCCCAGCTCGGCGTACGGGTGGACACCGGGCGCAGCTACATCATGCGAACGATCTCGGACGCCGTGTTCCGGGAGGTCAAGGAGGCGGCCGGGCGCAGCGCGGTCAAGGACTACCTGGACCAGATCTTCCTGTCCTTCGGCGAACTGCACGACAAGACCGCCCAGGCGGCCGACGGCGCCGACCGGTTGCACGACGGAGCCGCCGCCGCGAGCGACGGCGCCGCCTCGCTGGCCAAGGGGCTCGGGTCCGCGCAGAACGCGACCGGCAAGCTGTCGTCCGGAGCCGACGCCCTGTACAGCGGGTCGAAGCAGCTGACGAACGGACTGCACCAGGCCAGGACCGGCTCGGCCGCCCTGTCCTCCGGCCTGTCGAAGGCGGCCGCGGGCGCGGCCGACCTGCGCAAGGGCCTGTCCGCGCTCGACAAGGGGGCGGCCAAACTGGCCGAGGGCAACCGCGAGGTCTACCGCCAGGTCCACACCCTGTCTCCCACGGTCAACCGGGCGGCCGACGAATACGTCCCCGTGCTGGAGAAGAACGGCGACCGCATCCGGCAGGCCGCGCTCACCCTCGCGAAGGGCGCCGACGGCTTCGCCGACGCGCTCGACGGCCTGCCGCAGGAGGTGCAGGGCTCGGCCGGCACGGCCAGGCAGGACCTGCGCGCCGTCCAGCGCTGGCTGAACGCCCATCCCGACGCCCGATCCCGAGCTGCGCGCGCTGGTCGAGCGGGCCGCCGGGTCGGCGGGCGACCTCGCGTCGGCCGCCGGACGGCTGCAGAACCGCCTCGGTACCCAGGCGGGCAGGCTCGACGACCTCGCCGGTACGGCACGGGCGGTGGCGGACGACGCCCGCGAGCTCGCCGCCGCCGCACCCGGCCTCGGCAGCGCGCTGGACGACGCCCGCGACAAGTTCAACCAGCTCGACAAGGGGCTCAGGCAACTGGCCGACGGAGCCTCCGGCCTCCGCGACGGCACGGACAAGGCGCTGAGCGGGGCCACCTCACTGTCCCGCGGCCTCGGCACGCTGAACAGCGGTGCGTCGAGCCTGTCCACCGGCCTGGCCAGGCTCGACAACGGAGCGAGCAGTCTCAACACCGGCCTCGCCTCGCTCGCCTCCGGTGCGGGCAAGCTCGACAACGGCATCGGCAAGCTGGAGCGGGGCGCAGGCAAGCTCGACTCCGGGCTGGTCAAGCTGACCGACGGCTCGGGCGAGCTGGCCGGCAAGCTCGGCGACGGGGCCGCCCGGATCCCGGACTACGGCACGCAGGAGCGCGACAGCCGTACGGACATGATGAGCGACCCCGTCCGGCTCGCCACCGAGGTGGACAACGAGGTGCCCAACTACGGGACCGGATTCGCGCCGTTCTTCGTGCCGCTCGCCTTGTGGGTCGGCGCGATGGTGACGTACATGGTGCTGCGGCCGGTCAACCCGCGCCTGCTCGCCGGGTCGGCGCCGGCGTGGCGCACGGCCCTCGCGGGCTGGCTGCCGGGGCTCGCGATGGGGACGCTCCAGGTGGCGGTGCTGCTCGCCGTGCTGCGCTTCGGCCTGGGCCTGGAGGCGGCGAACTGGCCGGGCGTGGTGGCCTTCCTCGTGCTGGTCGCGGCGGCGTTCCTCGCCGTCGTACAGGCGGTCAACGCGCTGCTCGGACCGCCCGGACGGGTGGCGGTGCTGGCGCTGCTCATGCTGCAGCTCACCTCGTCGGCGGGCACCTATCCGATCGAGACCTCCCCCGGGTTCTTCCAGGCCATCTCGCCGTGGCTGCCGATGAGCTGGGTGGTGTCGGCGATGCGCCGCCTCATCAGCGGTGGTGACACCGCCGTGGTGTGGCAGGCTTGCGGCGTGCTGTCCGCGTTCGTCGCCCTCGGTCTCGCGCTCACCGTGCTCGCCGTCCACCGCGGCCGTACGTGGTCGATGCGCCGCCTCAAGCCGGAGCTGTCGCTGTGAGCCGCCCGGTGGACGGTCCGGCGAAGGAGCAGGGCGGCAGGCGGGCCGAGACGCGGCAGCGGCTGTACCGGGCCGCGGCCGACCTCATCGCCGAGCAGGGCTTCGCCGCCACGACCGTCGACGCGATCGCCGAACGCGCCGGGGTGGCCAAGGGCACCGTCTTCTACAACTTCGGCAGCAAGGAGGCGCTGTTCGCCGGCCTGCTCGACCACGGCATCGAACGGCTCGCCGGCGCCCTCGCCGAGGCCGCGCGCGGCCCCGCCACGTCGCCGGTCGCCGTGCTCGACGCGCTCATGCTCGCCCAGCTCCGCTTCTTCGACGAGTACGGGCCGTTCGCCCGGGTGCTGCTGGCCGAGCTGTGGCGGGCGGCGTGGCAGGACGCCGTCCTGCGGCTGCGTACGAGCGTGCTCGCGGTGTACGAGCGGGTCCTCGCGGACGCGGTGGAGGCCGGCGAGCTGCGCCCCGGGTTCGACACCGGCACCGCCGCCACGGCCGTCTTCGGCATGGTGCTCACCGTCGCCATAGAGCGGCGCGCGCTGCACCCCGACCAGCCGGTCGAGGACGTGCACGCGACCCTGGCCGAGCTCGTCCACCGCCGCATCTCGCCCTGACCGCCCCTCGGCGACCGGCCTTCCCGGCGACGACTTCCGCCCGAGCCGAGGCTCGTCGCCGGAATGGCACTTTACTCGTAGTGTTCGTGTTATTACGGAGAATTATCAGGTTCTGTGGATGGGCGTGGGAACGGGGCTGGGGCGTTAGCAGGACGAGATGATCGGCAACTAACGTGATCCGCCGTTCGTCGGGATAAATGCAGGTATCCCGTGGCAATGGAGGAGACCGTGTACCCCCCACCGCAGCAGAAGCGCCGCCGCAGCGTGGCTCCGTTCGTCGTCGCGGTCATCTTCGCGGGAGCGCTCATCGTCGGGCTGAAGCTGCTGTTCGGCGGGGTCTCGGGCGGCGGCGGGAACGGCGGTGACGACGAGGGCGGGAACGCGAGCAGACGCGCCTGCGGCGACGACGGGATCATGCTGACCATCGCCGCATCGAGCGAGAAGGCCGAACTGCTGCGCACGATGGCCAACAGCTACAACGGCCACAAGGTGGACGGGCAGTGCGTGGACGTCGTCGTGAACTCCAAGGCGTCCGGCGGGGCGATGCAGGCCCTGGCACGCGGCTGGGACGAGCGGCAGGACGGTCCGAAGCCGGACGTCTGGACGCCGGCGAGCACCGGCTGGGTCACCCTCCTGCGGCAGCGCGTCGAGGGCGGCGACCAGGCGTCGCCGGTGTCCGCGGACAACCCGACGATCGCCACGTCTCCGCTGGTCATCGCGATGCCCAAGCCGATGGCCCAGGCGCTCGGTTGGCCGTCCAAGAAGATCGGCTGGTCGGACATCCTGGATCTCGCCAACGACCCCAAGGGCTGGGCGAAGTACGACCACCCGGAGTGGGGCAAGTTCCGTCTCGGCAAGACGAACCCGAACTTCTCCACTTCCGGCCTCAACGCGACCGTCGGAGCGTACTTCGCGGCCACGGGGCTGTCGGGCGACCTGACGGAACGGGACGTCGCCGCGCCCAGGACGCGTGACTTCGTCAAGGGGGTCGAGCGGTCGATCGTCCACTACGGCGACACCACTCTCACCTTCCTGTCCAACCTCCAGCACGCCGACGACTCGGGGACGGCCATGTCGTACATCTCCGCCGTGACGGTGGAGGAGAAGTCGGTGTGGGACTACAACCAGGGCAACCCGACGGGCGACCCCAAGACGCTCGGCGACCACGCCAAGCCGAAGGTGCCGCTGGTGGCGATCTATCCCAAGGAGGGCACGCTCTTCTCCGACCACCCGTACGCCGTGCTGTCCTGGGCGGACGCCGCGAAGAAGGCCGCGGCGGCGGACTTCCTGAAGTACCTGCGGGAGCCCGATCGGCAGCGGGAGTTCGAGAAGTACGCCTTCCGGTCGTTCGACAGCAAGCCGGGCGACCTCATCACGACCGCCAACGGCCTCGACCCCAAGCAGCCGGCGACCACGCTCAGCACCCCGAGTCCGCAGGTGCTGGACCGGATCCTCAAGAGCTGGGCCGAGTTGCGCAAGCCCGCCAACGTGCTGATGGTGATGGACGTCTCCGGCTCGATGGGCGCCGACGTCAAGGGCACCGGCAAGACCAAGCTCGACCTCGCCAAGCAGGCCGCGATCAACGCCCTGCCGCAGTTCGGCCCGAACGACCGCGTCGGCCTGTGGATGTTCAGCCTCAAGCAGGACGGCGACAAGGACTACCGCGAGCTCGTCCCCCTGGGCAGGAACAACCAGTCGCGGCTCAAGAGCCGCATCAACGGCCTGATCCCCAACGGCGGCACGGGGTTGTACGACACGGCCCTCGCGTCCTACCAGTACGTGCTGCGGCACCAGAGCGGCGACGCGATCAACGCGGTCGTGTTCCTGACGGACGGCAAGAACGAGGACAACAACTCCATCTCGCTCGAGAACCTGCTGCCCGACCTGCACAAGGAGGCCGGGCAGGAGACCGTGCGGATGTTCACCATCGCGTACGGCGGCGACGCCGACCTGAACGTCCTGCGGCGCATCTCGCAGACCACGGACGCCGCCGCCTACGATTCGCGCAAGCCGGGAAGCATCGACGAGGTGTTCACCGCCGTCATCTCCAACTTCTGACCGACCCCCACCGTCCGACCTGGGAGCCCCCTTGTCCCGCTTCACCGAGGAACTCCGCGACCCCTGGGCGCTGCTTCTGGGCGCCACCGCCGCGGGCGCGGCCTGGGCGGTCGGCGTCCCTCCTGTGGGGGTGCCCGTCGCCGGGGTCGCGGTCTGGCTCATCAAGGCGTTCGCCTCCGCGTGGCAGTCCACCGGAGGCGAGAGCCGTACGGAACCGCAGGCTCCGCCGGTCGCGAAGGGGAGCGCCGAGGAGGCGTGGCTGCGGCGGGCTGAGCGGGCCGCCGCGTCGTTCGCCGACCTGACCGCCTCCATGCGCGGGCAGCTCCTGCTCGACCGGATCGCGGCCATGCGCCCGCAGGTGGACGACACCGTCGGCACGCTGCGCCGGCTGGCCGGGCACGCGTCCGTCACCGGCGCGGCGCTTGCCCGCTTCGATCCCCGGTTCCTGGAGCAGGAGCACGTACGGCTCACGCGGGCGCGGCAGACGGCCCGGCAGGAGGTCGCGGGCGAGCTCGACCGGTCGATCGCCGCGCTGGACGGGCAGCGCGAGGTGTACGACAGGTTGTCGGGCGCGCGGGAGCGGGTGCTGGCCCGGCTGCAGTCGGGCGCCATCAGCCTGGAGGGCCTGGTCGCGCGGGCCGTCGAGATCTCCGCCATGACGGCGACCTCCGACGGCGCGGGCGGCGGCGCCCGGGCACTCGACGAGCTGACCTCGGAACTCGAACTGACCCGGCAGAGCCTGCACGAGGTCGAGGAGGCCACCCGCCAGGACATCGGCCCCTGAGCCCCTGATTCGCCGCCGCCCGGCGATTCAGCGCCTCCTCAGCACGGCGCCGCCTCCGGGAGCGCCGCGAGCGCCGTGGGCAACAGAGGCGCGGCGGCCTCGCGGATCTCGTCGCTGAACGGCGTCGGACGGAAAGTGGCCGGATCCAGGTTGACGTTGACGCGGTAGCCCTCGGCGTGCACGGTGGCGCGGTCCGCGGACAGCACGCGAAAACCGTAGACCCCGCTGGTGCGTCCCATCCGCTCCAGCCAGAAGTGCACCGACTGCTCGCCCGGCTCCGCGATGGGCACGTGGTAGGTCACCTTGAACTCGCGTACGGCCATGAGCACGTCCCTGAACGCCGACCGGGCGGGGTCGGCCGCCCAGCCGAGCCGATGCCAGAACGCGCCGATCGCCCGCTCGACCAGCACGGCGTAGCGCGAGTTGTGCAGCAGCCCCATCGCGTCGAGGTCGTCGAAGTGCACCTGGACGGTCTCGTGGACGCCACCTGCGGTCATGTCAATCCTCCGGGAGAAGTGCGGGGTCGGGGCAGAGCGCACGCAGGCGCGCGAGCACGGCACGGCGGGCATGGACGAGGGCCTGCGCCCCGTCGTGCAACCGGGAATGGACGATCACCATCTCGCCGAGCGCGTCGATCTCGTAGGCCAGCTGGGCCGGATCGACGCCATCGGCCAGTTCGCCCAGCGTCACGGCCTCCGCGACCAGCCGGCGGATGAGCCCCTGCCACTCGCGCATGGACCGCGAGAGCCGGTCGCGGACGGCTCCGGGACGGTCGTCGAACTCGGCCTGCACGGCGAAGAAGAAACACCCACCGGGCAGCACGCCGTCGCCGTAGAAGGCCAGCCGCGCCTCGTGCAGCGCGAACAGGCGACGTACGCCCGCGGGGGCGCGCAGAGCGGGCCCCACCACCTGCTCGGTCCACTGCCGGACGGCCCACTCCACGGCGTCGAGCTGCAGTTGCTCCTTGTCGCGCCAGTGCGCGAACAGCCCGGATTTGCTGACGCCGGTCGCCGTCGCCAGCCGCCCCAGGGAGAGCCCGTCGAGCCCTTCGACGGAGGACAGCTCCACCGCCTGCCGGAGGATCGTCTCGCGGCTGCGCAACCCGCGTAGCCGCCGGCCGTCTTCTGTCACCCCTGCAAACTATACGACCGATCGGTCGGTCGTCTAATTCATCGCGACCAGAAGGCGGGCGAGCTCGGCCGGGCCGGCGTTGCCGCCCGTGCAGACCACGGCCACCTTCCGCCCGGCGAACTCCTCCCGACGGGCCAGCAGCCCCGCGAGCGCTGCGGCCCCCGCTCCCTCGGCCAGCGTGTGGGCCTCGGTGAGCATCAGCCGCTGGGCCCGCAGGATGTCGTCGTCGTCCACCAGCACGAAGTCGGCCAGGCCCTCCCGCATCACGGCCTGCGGGAGCGCGAACGCGGAGCCGGTGGCGAGCCCCTCCACGACGGTCTTCACGGGCCGGGTCACCGGTTCCCGCAGCCGCCAGGAGTCGTGCGCGGCCGGAGCCTGGGCCGACTGGACGGCGATCACCCGGCAGCCCGGCGCGAGCGCGGCGGCGACGAGGCACGCGGCGGCGGCTCCGCTGCCGCTGCCCACCGGCACGAACACCGCCTCCAGGTCCGGCCTGGCGGTGAACATCTCGACGTAGAGCGTGCCCACCCCGGCCAGGATGTCCGGCTCGTCGGCCGGGCTGATCAGCCTGCGTCCCGTGCGCTCGGCGAGGTCGCGCGCGTGCCCGGCGGCCTCCACCATCGTCGCGCCCCGGACCTCGACGGCCGCCCCGAGCGCCTCGACCGCGGCGACCTTGGCGGGGTTCGGGTTCTCCGGCATCAGGACGGCGCAGGGGACGCCGTACAGGCGGGAGGCGTACGCGACGGATTGCGCGTGGTTGCCGGTCGAGTAGGTGACGACCCCGCGACGGCGGTCGGCCATACGGGCCAGCAGCGTGATGCCGCCGCGCACCTTGAACGCCCCGGTCGGCTGGACGTTCTCGTGCTTCACGTGGACCTCGGCGCCGACCGCCGCGTCGAGCACGGGATAGGACCACATGGGAGTCTCGGGCAGGTGCGGGGCGATGAGCCGCCGGGCGTCCAGGATGTCGCGGATGTCGCTCATGGCCCCCAGCCTGGCCGCCGACGGGACAATAGGTCCAACTGAAGTTCCGATGCCAATCCATAGACGGGATCGATGAATGCCGCTCGACGTCGTACGACTGCGGGTCCTCGTGGCCGTGGCGAGGACCGGCACGGTGACCGCCGCGCGCGGGAGCTGCACTACTCGCAGCCCTCGGTGAGCCACCACCTCGCGCGACTGGAGGCGGAGACGGGCGCGAAGCTGGTGCAGCGGGTGGGGCGCGGCATCCGCCTCACCGAGGCGGGCCGCCTGCTCGCCGAGCGGGGCGCGGAGATCCTCGGCCGCCTCGACGCGGCGTCCGCGGAGCTCGCCGCGCACGTCGGGCTGCGGGCCGGACGCGTACGGCTGGCCGCGTTCCCCTCGGCCCTCGGCACGTTCGTCCCGGCCGCCGCCGCGCGGCTCGCCCAGGACCATCCGGGGCTGGACCTGCGGCTGATGGAGGCCGAGCCGCCCGAGGCGCTGCGCCTGCTGCGGGCCGGCCGGGTGGACGTCGCCGTGGTCTTCCGCTACGGCGAGACCGCTCCCGAGGACGACGGCGTCCGCCTGGTCCACCTGCTCGACGACCCGAGCTTCCTCGTCACCCCCCGCGGCGTACGGCGATCGCGGGGACCTGGCGGCGTACGCGGACGGGCCGTGGATCGCGGGGTGCGAGCGGTGCCGCGCGCATCTGCTCGCGCTGTGCGCCGAGGCGGGCTTCGAGCCGCGCGTCTCGTTCACGACGGATGACTACGTGGCCGTGCAGGCCATGGTCGCGGCCGGGCTGGGCGTGGCGCTCCTCCCCCGGCTGGCGATGTCGGCCCACTGTCACCCGGGTGTGCGGGTGTCCGAGCTGCCGGGATCGGACCGCCGGGTCTACGCCGCGACGTACGGCGAGCCGCCCGACCCGCCCGCCGTCGCCGCCCTGGTCGCGGCCCTCCTCCCCCGGACAGATGCGTGAAGTGTGCGGCGGCGGCGTTGATCCACTAGAAATTGGACATGCAGAAAATGTCGCTGTTCGCGTCCACATCTGAGGATCAGGGAGGTCTGAGCAGGAGGAACTTCCTCCAGATGGGTGCCGTCGCGGCGCCCGCCCTCGCGTTCGGTTCGAGGATGCTGCCCGCGCCCGTCGTGGAGGCCACCGGGGTGGCGCCCGCCTCGCTCGCCGGGTTCGACACGCTGATGAAGACCTATATCAAGGAGCGAGGGATCACCTGCGGGCAGCTCGCCGTCTCCAAGGGCGGCAGGCTGGTGCTCGCCAGGGGCTACCGATACTCCGACGGCAGCCATGCCGTTCCCGCCGTGTCGCCCACGTCGCTGTTCCGCATCGCGAGCCTGAGCAAGCACATCACCGCCATCGCGATCATGCGGCTCGCCCAGGAGGGCAAGCTCAGCCTGACCGCCTCGGTCGCGAAGCTCCTCGGCCTGTCCACCTCGGCCGACCCCCGGCTGGCGCAGGTGACGGTGTGGCGGCTGCTGCAGCACACCGGGGGCTGGGACCGGGACGTCTCCGGCGACTACCTGCACATGGACCGCGCCATCGCCAAGGCGCTCGGCGTGCCGCTGCCGATCACCCAGGACCACATCGTCAGGTACGCGAGCGCCCGGCCGCTCGACTTCGTTCCCGGCACGAAGTTCGCCTACAGCAACTACGGCTATCTGCTGCTGGGCCGGATCATCGAGAAGGTCTCCGGGACGAGCTACGAGTCCTACGTCAGGCAGAAGGTCCTGGCGCCCCTCGGCATCACCCGTCCGCGGCTGGGCCGTACGCTCCGGTCGCAGGCCGCCTCCGGTGAAGTCATATACGAGTCGAAGTACACGGGCCAGACCATCCTGGACGAGACCGGCCAGGTCCTGCCCGCGCCGTACGGCGGCGGGTTCGGCATGGCCTGCCAGGGCCCCAACGGCGGCTGGATCGCCTCCGCCGTCGACCTGGTGCGCCTGGCGAAGGTGCTCGACGCGCCCAACGCGGTGCTCAACTCGACCTCCATCGGCAGGATGCTCGCCAAGCCCGAGATCGGCGTGAACCAGTACGGCTCCTGGTATGGCGCCGGCCTGTGGGTGCGCCAGGTGACGGGACACGTCAACACCTGGCACGACGGCTCACAGCCCGGCACCTACACCTACATCGCGCGCCTGCAGAACGGCGTCACCTACGCCGCCCTGTTCAACCGGCGGGAGGAGAGCGGGTCCCCCGACTTCGACGTGCTCGCCGACCTGTTCAACGCCCAGATCGGGAAGGTGACGAGCTGGCCCACCACGGATCTCAGCTCGCGTTACTTCTGACGAGGTTCAGGTGGGACTCGGCGTGGGGACGTCGTTGTCCAGCTCCCTGGCGGTCCACACGGCGACGCCGCTGCCCGGCAGCTGACTGATCCGGGACTGGAACGTGGCGGTGCCGTCCGTCGCGTCGTCGTCCTCCTCCGCGAAGACGATGAGGGACTGCCAGGTGCTCCACCTGTCCGCGGGGAAGAGCAGCCGGGGGCCGATCGACAGGTCCGGGTCGCCGAGCAGCCGCTCGCTGTCGACGGTCACCCAGCCGTACGACGGCCTCTGGCTGAGCCGCACATGGATGAGCGCCGAGCCTCCCTCGGGCACGACGACCTCGGCGGGCGAGACGACGACGCTCGGCGTCGAACTCACCGTCGGGGTGGGAGTGGGAACCGGGCTGGGCAGCAGGCGGGCCACGCCAGCCGATCCGCGCGGCGCGGCGTCGGCCGTGCCCGGGACGAGCCCGGTCACCGCGGACGCCGCGGCTACGACGGCCGCGAGGACGACCGGGCCACGTAACCGGCCGTGGGGGAATCGCATCCGGCACCTCCATGGTGAGCCGGCCACACCGTCACGGGCCGGCTGCCGCCGATCGCCGGCGATGGTCCCAGCGTCGGGTCTCCTCCGCCCGCTGTACAGGAAGACCGGCGGCCCGCCCTTGTCGTGGGCGGCCCGGCGCTTGGCGGCCGCCCCTGCTCACCTCAGCGAACGCGGTCGGCGGCCGCCGGGGCGGGGAGGCCGCCGTGCGTGAAGACCGTTGAAAGATTCAGATGAGACGATCGGATTCCGGCCCTCATGCGATCATGTCTGGATGCGTACCGGTGCGGGAGCAGTCGCCGCCCTGGTCTTCGTGTGCGCATCCGCGCTGGCCTCCGACACGGCCCCGCACGACGCCGGGTGGACGGCCGGCCGCGCTGTCGAGTCGTCGTCGCGATGGACCCTGAGGTACGCCGCCAAGGACCACGCGGACTTTCCGTTGTCGATGGTCCCCGCCGCGGGCGGCGGAGTATCGCTGTTCATCAGGAGGGGACCGGGCCCCGGCTGGTCGATGCTGCGATGGGACGGGACCTCCTGGAGACGCGCCGGCCTGCCCGCACAGTTCGCCAAGGCCTCGGGGGTCGAGATCGGCGGATCTCCGTCCGGGGAGACGACCTGGGCGGCCGTGAGCGTCCCCCAGAAGTACGACACCGTGACGGAGCACCTGTGGCGGCTGTCCGGCGGGCGCTGGACGCGTCTGCTCTCCCGGGACGCGACGTGGAGCGGAGTGATCGACATCTCCGTCGATTCGCGGGGCGGCGCCTGGTTCGTCACCGGCATGGACCCGGACGGGGCTCCCTCCACCGTGCTGCGCTGGAGCGGCGACGCCTGGCGCCGGCAGCCGTCGCCGCCGGATTTCGACTTCACCGCGGTCGCCGCGGCACGCCCGGACGACGCGTGGATCGTCAGCCGGGAGCGGGGGGACAGAACGCTGCACTGGGACGGCGCGTCATGGAAGGACGTGCTCTACCCGTGCTCCGTCGACTCCGCTCGTCCGCCCTGTCGCGGGCGTTCCCATCTGAGCGATCTGGACCTGGCTGTGCGGCCGGACGGCCAGGCGTGGGCGGCCGGGCCCTACTGGGCGGACGGCGGCAGCCCCGTCGTCCTCCACTGGGACCGCACCCGGTGGACGCAGGTGGGCACGGACCTGACGAGGGCGGGCCTGACGACGGTGCGCGTGGACCCCGAGGGCGGCGTGTGGATGGCCGCCCATCCCGCCTCTGGCACGCCCTACGTCCTCAACCTGCGCGACGGCGGATGGAGCAGGTTCACCCTGCCGGCGGCCGCCCCCGGCGAGCGGATCGTCGACATCGCGCCCGTGCGGGGCACGACCCGGCTCTGGGTGCAGACACAGCGGCCCGGTCCAACGGGCGGCGGGACGACCTCGCTGGTGTACGAACTTTCCTAGAGAACGGCGCGGCCGGGGAGTCAGCCGGCTCGGACCGCGCTACGGCGGCGGACCGGCTCCTTCCGAGCGGGGCCGCGGGATCACCGCGGGAGGTCGAGACCCATCTCGGCGACGGCCGTCTCGACGAACTCGGCGGAGTCGTCGAGCATGCCGATCCGGCGGAGGGCGGCGACGCCGACGTAGACGCCGTACCCCGCGAGGACGCGCCGCCGGGCGAGGTCCGGGGGCTGCCCCAGCTCCTCGAGCGTCTGCCGCATGACGTCCAGGCGGCGCGCGGTGACGCGGCGCGCGACCTCGGCGACGGCGGGGTCGTCGGCCGCGCCGATCAGGCGAAAGGCGATCGCGGCGTCACGCGGGTCGCCGAAGGCGGCCCCGAGGAGCGTGCGCATCCGCCGGGCCGGGTCGGTGATCTCCCACAGGTTCGCGATGATCTGCTCGGAGTCCGCCTCCCACAGCGCGAGCGCGGCCTCGATGAGCTTCTGCCGATTGGCGAAGTGCCAGTAGAAGCTGCCCTTCGTCACCCCGAGCCGGGCCGCCACGGGCTCCACGGCCACGGCGGCGAAACCGTCCTCGGCGAGGGCGTCGAGCGCCGCCCTCGCCCAGTCCTGCGCACTCACCCTTCCCATGCCGCAAGTCTTCCATACGGTTGCGTATAGTCGGACCATACGCAACCGTATGGAGGTCAGCGATGGTGCACAACGTGCACGAACGAGTCGTCTCCGCCACTCCGGACCAGGTATGGGACGTGCTCGGCGCGCTCGGATCCGAGCGCGACCGCCTCTGGCCGCTCCCCGGCACGTTCGCCTTGCCGGAGGGCCTCGCCGAGGGCGCACCCGTACGGCACGGCCCGATGAGATACCGGGTCGGGGTCGTCGAGCCCGGCAGCCGGCTCTGGTTCGACACCCCGGGCGGCTTCAGCGGGGGTCACGGCTTCACCCTCACCCCGGCGGAGGGTGGCACGCTGGTGCGGCACGAGGTGAAAGGACGCACACTGGGGGCGATGCGCCTGTTGTGGCCGCTGGTCATCCGGCGCAGGCACAACGCGGTGGTGGAGGCCCTGCTCGACAACCTGGACCGGGAGGTCTCGGGGACGCCGCCGATCCTGCCCGACCCCGAGTTCGCAGAACGGCACGCCGTCGCCATCGAGGCGAGCGCCGACCGCGTGTGGGCCGCGCTGGCGTCGCTGCGGTTCACCCGCGGCTTCGTCCTCCTGCGGGAGAGGCCCGGACACGAGGTCACCGTCGGCCTGGCCGGCCGGTGGTGGCGGCCGCCCGCCAAGGTGAACGAGCCGAGGCTCGCCGGGCCGGCCGACTTCGCGGCCTTCACGCGCCCGGGCTACGCAAAGGGCACGTTCTCCTTCACCCTGCACCCTCTGGGCGGCGGGCGAACGCTGCTGGTGACCGAGACCAGGGTGGTCACGACGAGCCCGGCCGCGCACCGGGCCATGCGCCGGTATTGGCGGGTCATCCGACCGGGCAGCGGCCTGATCAGGCGGTTCATGCTCGCCGCGGTACGGCGCCGCGCGCTCGGCAAGGGCCTGGCGCCCGGCCTGCCGTAGGGGCCGCGCCGCACGCTCCCGGCCGGAGGCTCCGGCGGACGTCAGCCGGCTTGGCGGAATTCGGTGGCCTGCGGACCCTCGGCGCAGGCGGCCGCCAGTTCGTCGAGCGACAGGTTAAGCGCGGCGGCGAGCGCCGCGACGGTGAAGAAGGCCGGGGTCGGCGCGCGGCCGGTCTCGATCTTGCGCAGCGTCTCTGCCGACAGCCCGGCCGCCGCGGCGACCTCGACCATGCTGCGCTCGCCGCGCGCCTGCCGGAGCAGGACGCCGAACCGCTCCCCCCGCTGCCGCTCCTCGGGGGTCAGGGGCACTCTCACCATGACCGTGATACTAATACCGGTATAGTTATTGGTGCCACCCCGGGAGGGCATGTCATGGTGGAAATCAAGACCGACGCCGCGCTGGACGCGATGCGGGAGGCGGGGCGCGTGGTGGCCCGCGCGCTCGACGCCGTAAGGAAAACCGCGGCCATCGGAGTGCGGCTCACCGACCTGGACGAGACGGCGCGGGAGGTGCTGCGTGAGGCCGGGGCGAGCTCCCCGTTCCTCGGCTATCGGCCGTCCTTCGCGCCGACACCGTTTCCCGCCGTGATCTGCGTGTCCGTCAACGACGCTATCGTGCACGGCATCCCGACCGATTACCGGCTGCGGGACGGGGACGTCGTCGGCGTCGACTGCGGCGCGATACTGGACGGCTGGGCGGCCGACGCCGCCGTCACGTTCATCGTGGGCACGCCGCGGCCCGGCGACCTGGAACTCGTCGACACCACGCGCCGGGCGCTGGAGGCCGGGATCGCCGCCGCGACCGTGGGCAACCGCATCGGGGACATCTCCGCGGCGATCGGCGCGATCGCCCAGGAGGCCGGATACGGCATGCCCAGGGACTTCGGCGGCCACGGCATCGGCCGCCGCATGCACGAGGACCCGTCGGTGCCGAACCACGGCCGGCCCGGCCGCGGCTACCCCCTGCGGCACGGCCTCGCCCTGGCCATCGAGCCGATGTTCATCGCCGGAGGCCGGGACGGCTACCACACGGCGGCCGACGGCTGGACGCTGCACTCCGTGGACGGCAGCCGGGCCGCCCACATGGAGCACACCATCGCGATCACCGAGGACGGCCCCCGCGTGCTGACCGTGCTCTAACGCCGTGCTCTAAACACCGTGCTCTAACGCCGTGCTCTAAATCCACGTGCCGGAACGGGCGCGGTGTCCGTACCATCCGACCATGCCGACTCTGCCCACGCTCGCCCTGTTCGCGGCCGCCACGCTGGCGCTGCTCCTGGTCCCCGGACCCGCCGTGCTCTACATCGTCACCCGCAGCGTGGCCCAGGGCCGTACGGCGGGCCTGGTGTCGGTCCTCGGCGTCCACGCCGGTTCGCTGGTCCACATCGCCGCCGCGGCGTTCGGGATCACCGCGCTGCTCGCCGCCTCGGCCACGGCGTTCGCCGTCGTGAAGTACCTCGGCGCGGCCTACCTCGTCTACCTGGGCGTCCGCAAGCTCATGCGGCGGTCCGAGGCGGAGGACGCCCAGGTCAAGGTGGCCTCGCCCCGCCGGCTGTTCGGCGAGGGGTTCGTGGTCAACGTGCTGAACCCCAAGACGGCCATGTTCTTCCTCGCGTTCCTGCCGCAGTTCATCGATCCGGCCCGCGGTCCCGTGGCGCCGCAGGTGCTGGTGCTCGGGGCCGTGTGGGTCGCGCTCGGCATGGCCAGCGACGGCACGTACGCGCTGCTGGCCTCGGTCCTCGCCGGGCGGCTGCGCTCCTCGGCACGGGCCCGGCGGCGGCTCGACCGGGGCAGCGGCGTCGTCTACCTCGGCCTCGGCGCCGTGGCGGCGCTCGCGACCGAGGGCGCCAAGAAGCTCTGACGGCGACCGGGACATTTGTACTGCCGCAAACGGGATCGCTGAATCTGCCCGGCTCCTCCGGCTTTCGAGACGCTTGACGCGTACACGAAGAAGCGCTGGAGGAGCCGATGACCCAGACCCTGACCGCCCCGGCGAGAGCCGAGCAGCCCCGGCGGGGCAACCTCGGCACGATGCTCACGCCGCTGGCGCTCGACGTCGCCGCGCCGATGGCGTGCTACTACCTCCTGCACGGCGCGTTCGGTACGAGCGAGGTCGCCGCGCTGGCCGTGAGCGGCGTGATCCCGGCCGTCCGGGTGGTCGCCGGGATCGTCAGGGACCGCACCCTCAACGGGCTCGCCGGGCTGACTCTGGCGGTGAACGTGGCGGGCATCGCACTGAGCTTCGTCACCGGCGACGCCCGCATGATGATCGCCAAGGACTCCGCCCTCAGCGGCGTGATCAGCCTGTTCATGATGCTCTCGGCGTTCACCGCGCGCCCGGTGATGACCCCGGGCATGCGCGCCTTCATCACCCGGGGGAACGCGGTGCGGGAGGCAGCCTGGGAACGGCTCGCGGGCTCCGCCCGGTTCCGCCGCGCCGAGCGCCGCTTCACCGGCATCTGGGGCGGGGCGCTGCTCGCCGACTGCGCGGCCCGGCTGATCGGCGCGTTCACGCTGCCGGTGTCCACCATGGTCTGGCTGTCCAACGTGCTGCTGATCGCCGCCCTCGTGGTGGGGCTCCTGGTCGCGGGCGCGTTCGGCTCCGGGCCGATCATGACGATGGTCGGCATCGAGGCGAGGGACGCGCGATGAGAGGCAGGGGCATCAACTACGACACCGGATTCCTGCCGGGCGGGCACATCAGCCGGGAGACGTTCGACCCGGAGACGGTCCGCGCGGAGATGCGCGTCATCGCCGACGAGCTGCACTGCACGGCCGTCCGCATCACCGGTGGGCATCCCGAACGGCTCAGTGTCGCCGCGCGGCACGCCGCCGACGCGGGGCTTGAGGTGTGGTTCGCGCCCTTCCCCTGCGAGATGACCGCGCGAGAGCTCGCGCCGTACTTCGCGAAATGCGCCGAGCGGGCCGAGGAGGTGCGGCGCGACGGCGCGGAGGTGGTGCTCGTGACGGGGTGCGAGCTGAGCATCTTCTGCGCCGGCTTCCTGCCCGGGGAGACCTTCTTCGACCGCATGGCCGCGCTCGGCAAGGGGGATGCCGAGCTGCGCGCCCGGTTCGCCGAGATCCCCGCGCGGCTGAACCCCTTCCTGGCCGAGACCGCCGAGGCCGCCCGCGAGGTCTTCGGCGGGCGGGTGACGTACGCCTCGGGCGACTGGGAGGACGTCGACTGGAGCCCGTTCGACATCGTCGCCGTGGACGCCTACCGCGACCGGCGCAACGCCGCGACCTACCGCGAGGAGCTGCGCTCCCGCTTCCGGTACGGCAAGCCGGTGGCGGTCACCGAGTTCGGCACGTGCGCCTACACAGGGGCAGGCGCACGTGGCGGCATGGCGTGGGCCATCGTGGACTACACCGTGGATCCGCCGCGGCTGGACGGCGACTACCGCCGCGACGAGGGTGAGCAGGTCCGCTACCTCCGCGAACTGCTCGCCGTGTTCGAGGAGGAGGGCGTGGACAGCGCCTTCTGGTTCACCTTCGCCGGCTACGGCACGACGTACGACCCGGACCCGCGCGGCGACCTCGACATGTCCTCCTACGGGGTGGTCCGGCTGCTGAAGGACGGCGGACGGGAGCCGAAGGAGGTCTTCCACGCCCTCGCCGCCGCCTACTCCGGCTGACGCGCGGCCGGCCGACGCTCGGCCGGCTGAGATGCGGCCGGCTGAGATGCGGCGGCGGCCACCTGACCGGCCCACCGGTAGTCGGCCTTGCCCGCCGGGGAGCGGAGGATCTCCTCCACGAACGCGTAGGTCCGCGGCACCTTGTAGCCCGACAGCCGGGAGCGGCAGTGGGCGTCGAGCTGCTCCGCCGTCGGCGCGGTCCCGTCGTACGGCTGGACGACGGCCGCGACCCGCGAGCCCCAGCGTTCGTCGGGGAGGCCGGTGACCACGGCGTCGAAGACGGCGGGATGCCCCTTGAGCACCGCCTCGACCTCCTCGGGAAAGACCTTCTCCCCACCGGTGTTGATGCACTGGGATCCGCGGCCGAGGATGCGGATCGTGCCGTCCTCCTCGACCGTGGCGAGGTCGCCGGTGAGCAGCCACCGGACACCGTGGGCGTCGGTCACGAAGGTGCGGGCGGTCTTGTCCGGGTCGTTGTGGTAGCCGGACGCGATCCGGCCGCTCCTGGCCACCGTGCCGATCCGCCCCGAGCCCGGCTCGACCGGGGTCAGCGTCTCGTCCAGCACGGCCACGCAGGCGTTGCCGTTGGGCCGGTAGCGCAGGCCCGACTCGGGCGACGACCCGTCGACGGCGGACGCCGTGTATCCGGACTCGGTCGAGCCGAAGTTGTCGAGGATCATCGTGCCGGGCAGCAGTTCCTCCAGCCGGGCGCGTACGGCCCCGCTGAGGATCGCGCCGGTCGAGCTGAGCGCGAACAGCGACGACAGGTCGTAGGAGCCGGCGGCGATCTCGTCGGCGAGCGGGCGGGCCATCGCGTCGCCGGTGATGTTCAGGCTGACGACCTTCTCCCGCTCGATCGCGCGCAGCACGGCGGCCGCGTCGAACCTGCGGACGTACACCATCGTGCCGCCCATCCACCAGGCGATGAAGGTGCCCACCTGCGCCGCGCCGTGCATCAGCGGGGCCGCCGTCATCATGACGATCGGCGACGCCGCGCCGCGCGCCTGCTCGATCACCGCCTCCGGCGTCTTCAGCGGCTCGCCGTACGGGTTGCCGCCCCCGAAGGCGTAGAACAGGTCCTCCGACCGCCACATCACGCCCTTGGGCATGCCGGTCGTGCCGCCGGTGTAGATGACGTACACGTCGTCGCCGGACCGGGGCGGGAACCCCCGGCCCTCCGGCTGCCCCGCCACCGCCTCCTCGTACGGCACCGCGCCCGGCACGGCGGTGGGGCCGCCGACGGCGACGAGGTGACGCAGCCCGGGGACCTGCGCGGCCACGGCCGCGACCCGGTCGTCGAACTCCACGTCGAAGACCAGGGCCGCGACGCCGGAGTCCCGGTAGAGGTACAGCAGCTCCGACTCGACGTACCGGTAGTTGACGTTGACCGGCACGGCCCGCAGCTTCAGCGTCGCCAGCAGGGCCGCGACGTACTCCACCCCGTTGTAGAGCTGCATGCCCACGTGCGTGCCGTGGCCGACGCCGTGCGCCGCCAGGTGATGGGCGAGCCGGTTGGCGTGGGCGTCGAGCTCGGCGTAGGTCAGGCGGTCGTCGCCGCAGACCACCGCCACGCGGTCCCCGATGGCGTCGGCGAGCCCCTCGAAAAGATCGGCGTGGTTGAACTCCATCCGGCGGACCTCCCGCGCTCAGGGTTTACTGCTGCCGACGATCCACATCGCGAAGAACTGGGCGCCTCCGCCGTACGCGTGGCCGAGCGCGAGGCGCGCCCCCTCGACCTGGTGCTCTCCCGCCATGCCCCGCACCTGGAGCGCCGCCTCGGCGAAGCGGATGAGGCCGGAGGCCCCGATGGGGTTGGACGACAGCACGCCGCCGGAGGCGTTCCACGGGGTGTCGCCGTCGAGGGCCGTGCATCCGGCCTCGGTGAGCTTCCAGCCCTCTCCTTCGGCGGCGAAGCCGAGGTTCTCCAGCCACATCGGCTCATACCAGGAGAACGGGACGTACACCTCGGCGACGTCGATCTCCCGGCGCGGGTCGGTGACCCCGGCCTGGCGGTAGACGTCGGCGGCGCAGTCGCGGCCGGCCCGCGGGCTGACGACGTCGCGGCCCGCCAGCATGATGGGCTCCGAGCGCATCGCCGTGCCGTGGATCCAGGCGGGCGTGCCGGTCACCTTGTCCTCGGCCGCGAGCACGATCGCGCAGGCGCCGTCCGACGACGGGCAGGTCTCCAGGTAGCGGATCGGCTCCCACAGCATCGGGGTCGACTCGACCATCTCCCGGTTGATCCCGGGGATGCGCAGGTGGGCGTACGGGTTCTTCAGCGCGTTCAGCCGGTCCTTGACCGCGACCAGCGTGCCGATGTGGTCGGCGCGCCGACCTGCGCATGTACTCCCTGATGTGCGGCGCGAAGTAGCCGCCCGCGCCCACGACCAGGGAGGCGTTGAAGGGCAGGTGCGTGGACAGGGCCCAGGTGGCGTTCGACTCCGACTGCTTCTCGAAGGCGACCACCAGCACCCGCCCGTGCACGCCGCCCTGGACCAGCGACGCGCCGACGAGCGCGGTCGAGCCGCCGACCGAGCCCGCCGTGTGCACGCGCATCACCGGCTTGCCGGCCGCGCCGAGCGCGTCGGCGAGGTACGCCTCCGGCATCATCACGCCCTCGAACAGGTCGGGGGCCTTGCCGATGACGACGGCGTCGATGTCGGCGAACGTCAGGCCGGCGTCCTCCAGTGCCCGCAGGGCGGCCTCGCGGACCAGCCCGGCGAGCGAAACGTCCCGCCGCCTGGTCTGGTACCGGGTCTGGCCCACGCCGATGACGGCACAGCGGTTTCCCACGGCGACTCCCTACGCGGACGTTTCGAGCACGGCGACGAGGTTCTGCTGCAGGCACGGCCCGGAGGTGGCGTGCGCCACCGTGCGGTCCGCCGCGGCGTCGAGGATCCGCCGGGCCGCCTCGCCGATCCGGATCAGGCCGGTGGCCATCACCGGGTTGGCCGCGAGCGGCCCGCCCGACGGGTTGACCACGACGTCCCCGGACAGGCCGAGCGCCTCGCGCAGGATCGGCTCCTCGTGGCTGAACTGGGTGTGCAGTTCGGCCACGTCGACCGGGCCCTTGCCCACCCCGGCCGCCCGGCCCGCCTCGGCCGTGGACACCGACCGGGACAGGTCACGCATGCCCAGGTAATGAGGCTCGGCGCGGTGCGCGATGCCGGTGATCCAGGCCGGCCGCCCGGCCAGCTCACGGGCACGGTCGCCTACGGCCAGCACCACGGCCGCCGCCCCGTCCGTGGCCGGTGCGACGTCGTACGGCCGCAGCGGCTCGACCTCGAACTCGTCCCCTGCTGGGTCCGGCAGGTCGAGGGCGTACGGGTTGGCCCGGCCGTCCGCCCGGCTGCGCCGTACGATCTCGTCCAGCGCCGCTCTGTCCGCGTTCACCGTGGAGGCCTGCAGCGCGGCGTACGACACCTGGTCGAGCCCGAGCGGCGCGAGATAGTACGGGTCGAGCTGGAGCGTCATGATCTCCCGGATGTCCGACATCGACGACTTGCCGAAGCCGTAGACCAGGGCGGTGTCGATGTCGCCGTGCTGGAGCCGCACCCACGCCTCGTACAACGCGAAGGCGCCGTCCATCTCGACGTGGCTCTCGCTGATGGGCGGCCAGGCACCGACCGCGTCGAGCGCCGAGACGAACGAGAACGGCGCGCCGGCCAGGTAGTCGCACGAGCCGGAACACGTGAAGCCGAACCTCTTCAGCCCGGTCGCCCGCTTGACCTCGTCGATGACCGGCAGCAGCAGCTCCGGCTCGGCCAGCCCGGTGTCGTGACCGGTGTGGACGGTCTGGGCGAAGGCGACGACGGCGACTTCGCGCATCAGGCACCTCCGGTTGAATCGTCGAGGTCGGCGTCCGGCTCCCCGGTCGGTTCGAACCACTTCACGTTGGTCATCGACAGCGTCCGTTCCTCGGGCGGCACCCATACGGCGCGCACCCGCATGCCCTGCCGCACCTCGTGCGCCGGCACCCCGCCGATCAGCGCGATCATCGGGGTGTCCGCGCCGTCCAGCAGCACGTACGCGGAGACGAACGGCACCTCGGGGGCCCGGGGGTCGGGCAGGTTGTTGATCGCGAAGGTGGTGACCGTGCCGGTGTCGGCGACCTCCACCTCCTCCTCGACGACCGAGCCGCACGCGGGGCACGACTCGCGGTAGGGCACGTAGACGGCGGCGCACTCGGCGCACCGGCCGCCGACGAACCTCCCGTCGCGCACGCCCTCCAGGAACCGGGTGAGCGCCCGGCCCGGCGTGACGCGATACTCGGCGCGCACGGGCGCGACGAGCGAGGCGACCTCGGGCAGGAAGCACTCGATGTCGGTGATGTGCCCGGCGGTGGCGGCCCGCCAGCGCGGGCGCACCCGCATGCCGGGCCGCAGCGCCTTCGGGCTCCCCGCGTCCACCGCGTGGACGAGGGCGGTGTCGGCGCCGTCGAGTTTGATCAGCGCCCAGGCGAACGGCCGGTCGAGTGGGTGGCCGGGGGCGCGGGGAGCCGACCCAGGCCCACGCCTGGACGGTCCCGGCCGGGCCGACCTCCACGTACTCCTCGGTCACCGGCTCGCCCGTGTCCGGGTCGTACTCCAGCGGCGGCACCAGCACCCGTCCCCCGGCCGTACGGACCCCGACGAGCCGCCGGTCGCGCAGTTCGGTGAGGAACCGCCCGATGACGGGCCCGGTCGTCCGGGTGTAACCGCCGGGGAACTCCAGGACGTGCGTCGCGACCAGGTCCTCGGACATGTCAGATGGCACGGTCTCTTTAGGAGGCACGGTCCCTTCAGATGGCACGGTCCCTGCCTTCCCAGTAGGGGGCGCGGAGCTTGCGCTTGAGCAGCTTGCCGTTCGGCTCGCGGGGCATCTCGTCGATGAAGTCGATCAGGCTCGGCCACTTCATGTGGGCCAGGCGGCCCTCCAGCGAAAGGACGATCTCCGCGGCCAGTTCCTGCCCGGGAACGGCGCCGGGCGCGGGCTCGACGACGGCCATGATGCGCTCGCCCCACTCGTCGTCCGGGATGCCGAACACGGCCACGTCGGCCACCTTCGGGTGGACCATGAGCTCCTTTTCGATCTCGGCCGGGTAGATGTTGGCCCCACCCGAGATGATCATGTCGGCCTTGCGGTCGCAGAGGAACAGGAAGCCGTCCTCGTCCAGGTAGCCGATGTCCCCGACGGTGAAGTAATCGCGCAACCGGTTGGCCGCGGTCTTCTCCGGGTCGCCCTTGTACTCGAAGGAGATGCCCATCTTCATGTAGACGGTGCCGGGCGTGCCCGTGGGCACCGGTGCGAGCTCGTCGTCCACGATCAGCAGCTCGCTGCCCGGCCAGGCCTTTCCGACCGTGCCCGGCCGCTTCTTCCAGTCCTCGGGGGTGGCGATCGTGCCGCCGCCCTCGGTGGCGGCGTAGTACTCGTAGATCACGTCGCCCCACCACTCCAGCATCTGCCACTTGACCGGCACCGGGCAGGGCGCGGCGGCGTGGATCATCCAGCACAGCGACGACAGGTCGTAGGAGCGCCGCGTCTCCTCGGGCAGCGACAGCAGCCGTTTGAAGTGCGTCGGCACCAGGTGGGAGTTCGTCACGCGGTGGCGCTCGCACAGGCGCAGGGTCTCCTCGGCGTCCCACTTGTCCATGAAGACGAGGGTGTGCCCCATGTGCAGCGCCGTACCGGCGAACTGGGTGACGGCGGTGTGGTAGCTCGGCGAGGTGACCAGGTGGGCGTTCGGCCGGCCCGGCGTCACGCCGAACAGCCGCAGCAGCCCCGTCATCAGCTCGGCGGAGTCGTCGGGGTCGAGGCCGGTGAGCGCGCGCCGCACGCCCTTCGGCCTGCCGGTGGTGCCCGAGGTGTAGTGCATGGTGGCCCCGGCCGTACGGTCGGGGGGCGTGGTGTCCGGCCTGCCGTCGGTCAGCTCGGCCACCGGCCGGAAGCCCTCGACCTCGCCGTACGCGAAGCACCGGCCGGCGGCGATTCCCGCCTCCTGTGCGCCCCTGACGGCCTCCGCCGCGTATCGCTCGTGGGCGAAGAACGCGGCGGCCTCGCTGTCGGCGACGATGTACCCGATCTCGGGCCCGGTGAGGTGCCAGTTGACCGGCGTGTAGTACCACCCCGCCTGCAGGGCGGCGAGGTAGAGCACGAGGCCGTCCGCGCCGTTGGGCAGCAGGCCGCAGATGCCGTCCCCGGGCCGCAGGCCCAGCTCACGCAGGCCGTGGACGATGCGATTGGCCCTGGCGAGCAGTTCGCCCGCGGGATGTTCCGTTCCGTCGGGATCGACCGCGGCGATCCACGCCGGGTCGGCCTGCGCCAGCCTCCAGAAACCGAGTGAGCCCATATGCCAGCTCCTTCAAGGCACCGCAACCGGGCGTCGGCGGCGTGAGCGGCCCCGGAGTGAAGCACGCCGGCACGACGCTGACAAGACCTGGCAATGCGGAGCGACTCAGATGAGAATCGGTTCTAGTTCTTGCGGGCAGACTAACCCCGCGCGCCATGTCTAACAAGCGCTTGATTGAATCAGCGACGCCGCCCAGCCGGAGGACACCCGTGGAGCTCCTGCCCATCAGCACCCCGCACTGCCGGATCGAGCGCGACGGTCACGTGGTGATCGTCACGATGGACCGGCCGGAGGCCAGGAACGCGCTCTCACAGGACATGCTGGTGGGGCTCGCCGAGGCCTGGCGGTACATCTCGGACGAGCCGGAGGTGCGGGTCGGCATCCTCACCGGCGAGGGAGGCACGTTCTGCGCCGGGGCCGACCTCAAGGCCATGGGCACGCCGTCCGAGGACGAGCGGGTGCGCCGCCGGGCCGCCGAGATCCCCGACTACCACTGGAAAGGCCTGCTGCGCGATCCCGAGGCGCTGCCCGCCAAGCCCATCGTGTGCGCGGTCGAGGGGTACGCCGTGGCGGGCGGCACCGAACTGCTCGTCGGCACCGACCTGCGCGTCGTCGGCGAGAGCGCCACGCTCGGGCTGTTCGAGGCCCGGCGGGCGCTGTTCCCGATGGGCGGCAGCGCCGTACGGCTGCCGCGCCAGATCCCGTACGCGTTCGCCATGGACGTGCTGCTCACCGGCCGGGCGATCACGGCGGCCGAGGCGCTCGCGATGGGCATGGTCAACCGGGTCGTGCCGGACGGTCAGGCGCTCGCGGCGGCCCGCGAGATCGCCGGCCAGGTCGCCGCCTGCGGGCCGCTGGCCGTCCAGGCGATCCTGCGCGCCTACCGCGAGACGCTGGGCATGCCGGAGGCCGAGGCGTTCAAGGTCTCCGACGCGATCGGCTGGCCCGTCATCGGCTCCGAGGACGCCAAGGAGGGCTCCCGCGCCTTCCGCGACAAGCGCCCGCCGGTTTACCAGGGGCGTTGACGCGCTCCGCTGCGAGCCACCACCGCCTCTTGACCTTGCCCCTAGGGCAAGGTTCGACGATGCTCCACATGAACGACAACGCGCTGCACACCGTCGAAGCCCAGATCCGCGAGCAGGCCGCCGCCTACTGCGAGTCCAACAACGTCCCCGGGTTCGTCGCCGGCGTTTACCACGCCGGCGAGCAAGTGGTCGTCGCCCACGGCATCGCGAACGCCGCCACAGGCGCCCCGATGCTCGAGGACACCGGATTCCTCTTCGGCTCCGTCACCAAGGTCCTGACCACCACGCTGGTCCTGCAGCAGGTCGACCGGGGACTGCTGGACCTGGACACGCCGGTGGTGAAGCACCTCCCCGACTTCGCCCTGACCGCACCGGGCGCGGCGGACAAGATCCTGGTCCGGCACCTCATCTCGCACACCAACGGCATCGACGCGGACCTGTTCTTCCCCGACGTCAAGGGCCGCGACGCTCTGAAGACCTACGTCCACCGCCTCGCGAGCGGCTGCGGCATCCTGTTCGAACCCGGCGAGCGGCTCAGTTACTCCAACGGCGGCATGATCGTCGCGGGACGCCTGCTGGAAGTGGTGACCGGCATGTCCTTCCCCGAACTGCTCGAGCGCGACATCTACGCACGCGTCGGCATGAAGAACTCCGGCACCTCGGCCGAGCAGGCCATCCTTCGCAGCACGGCCATCGGTCACTTCCCCGACCCCCGGACCATGGCGGCAAGGCCCACGGGCATGTTCATGCTGCCCGACACCTGGGGGCCGGCCGGCGGCACACCGATCGGCACCATCGCCGACCTGCTCGCCTTCGGGCGCACCCACCTCGCGGGCGGTCTGTCCCCGTCGGGCGCACGTGTTCTGTCGGCCGAGTCGACCGCGCTGATGCAGCAGGTCTCGTACGACATGGCGACCCCGAACGTCCCGCCGATGGGCCTGGGCTGGGTGCGGTACCCCTTCGGCGACACGACCGTGCTCGCCATGTCGGGCGCGTCGCCCGGCGGTGTGTCCATCCTGTGCGTCGTACCCGAGCACGACCTGGTCTTCGCCGCCTTCGGCAACACTCCGGGGGCGATCGTGCTGCACGACCGGATCCTGCAGCGGCTCCTGAGCGAGCGTCTCGGCGTCCGGATCCCCACTCTGATCACCGAACCGGAGAAGGACGTCGACCTCACCCCCTACGTGGGCACCTACCGCTCCGATCAGCTCCGCATCGACGTCCGCATCGTGGACGGTCAGCTCGAGGAGCGGACGACGTACGAACCGGCGGACGAATCACAGGAGCGGATTTTCACCGAGTTCGCCGGCGGCATGACCTCCGCCCCGCCACAGCGCTACGTGCCGATCCGGCCCGGCCTTTTCGCACCCGCCGGATACCCACTGGAGACGTTCGACGGATACCTGCGGCTGCTGCTCGTCTCCTACCACGACGTCCGCGACGGCCGAGCGCGTTTCCGTAACGGCGGCGGCCGCCTGACCCGACGGGCGTGACAATCCGGTGGAAGGATGTCCAGTGTGTTCACGATCGGCCGGCTCGCGGACTACGCCGGAGTGACCATCAAAGCGATCCGCCACTACCACGAGCGCGGCCTGCTCCCCGAGCCCGGCCGCGACTCGTCCGGCTACCGGCGCTACACCGCCGAAGACGCCGTCAAGCTCGTCAAGATCAGGACTCTGGCTCAGGCGGGGGTGCCGCTGGCCCGCATCAAGGACCTCCTCGACGCCGACCCCGATGCGCTCACGGCGGCCATCGCCGAGATCGACCGCGACCTCCGAGACCGCATCGCGCGGCTGCGGCGAACCCGCGAACAACTCGCCCAGCTGCGCGGTGGCGACCGGCTTTTCGTCTCTCCGGAGGTCGCCGACCATCTCGACGATCTGCGCGACCTGGGCGTCAGCGAGCGCCAGATCCGTCTGGAACGCGACGGCTGGATCCTGATGCAGACGGCCTCACCCGAGGACGCCGCCCTGTGGATCGCCGAGAAGCGCGAGCTCATGACCGACCCGGAGTTCCGCGCGCTCTACCTCGAACACGACGCCGCCTACGACTGGCCGCCGCGCGATCCCCGCCTCCCCGCACTCGCGGACCGTACGCGGAACTGGTTCGCCAATCGCCACAGCCGATCCGAGACCCGCCCTGTCCGCACCCCGGATGTCGCCCGGTTGGCCGTGCAAACCCAGCCCGGAGCCTCGTCCCCGGCCTGGGACCGACTGGCCCGGCTCATGGAAGGCTAGGCGCGTGTCCTGAGCCGGCGCCGGCGGATAAGAAGGCCGGAGCACGCGGACGGATCCGGCAGCGATCAGGGGCGGGCCTGGACCATGGCGTGGGTGCCGGTGGTCCTCCAGGGGCGGCCGGCCGCGTCCAGCTCGGCCAGCGTCCGCTCCGGCACGCCGGCGAGCGCGTCCGACTTCAGCGTGCGCAGCGCGACGACCGGCCCGGGGAAGTAGGCGGTGACCGCGGCGAACGGCGTGGTCGCCGGCCACATCCGGTCGCCGACGAGCCGCCGGTAGTTCAGGTCGCCCTTCATGACGGTCAGGGAGGCCGACGCGAACTCCTCCCGCAGGTCGTCCGGCATGTCCGCGTAGGGCAGCGGAGCGCAGGCGAAGGGATGCGCCCGCAGCGTGAGACGTCCCTCCTCCATCGCGCCCCAGAGGCGGGCGCCGGCCTCTCCGGCCCGGCCGGAGGCGGCGGCGAGCCGCCGCAGGCACGCGAGCACGTCGGCCGGTGTGGCGTCGGAGACGAAGTACGGGAAGGGCTTGACGTGGAGGACGACCTCACCCGCGAGCCCGCAGGCGAGGAGGTGGTCGGCCAGCACGAGATCGGGCAGCAGTTCGCGCCCCGCGTTGTCGGCGACCAGGCAGATCCTTCCCGGTGCGGCGGCCTCGATGAGCGACCACAACAGCGGGCGGTCGTCCACCACCAGGTCCGCCGCCCTCTCGTGGTCGCCCTTGAGGGTGACACCGAAGGACAGGTCGGCGCGGTTGCCCCAGAGCGAGCCGAGCAGCAGCGCCTCGGCCCGCTCGCCCGGAGGAAGCGCCGCCGTCCCGTCGAGCGCCGCCAGCTCTCCGTCGACGACCGGGCCGTCGAGTTCGGCCTGCTTCATCGGGCCGAACGGATCGATCCCGCGCCACGGACCGTCGCCGAAGTATCCGGCGGCCTCCAGCAGCTTCCGGTAGAAGTAGCTCTCACCCCACAGGAACGGCACGTCGACATAGCGGCGGCCGATCTTGCCGCGTCCCCACTCGGCCCAGGCCGCGCCGTCGTGCGCCGACGGCTCCAGCGGCTCCATGACGTCGCGTACGACCTCGTCGAGCAGCCGGTCGAGCGCGCGCCGCCGGTCGGGCGGGTACGGCAGGGCCCGCGCGACCTGGCGGACGAGCACGGGGTGGCGCTCCCTGAAGACGCTCAGGGCGTAGGAGCCGGGGACGTTCCCCATGATCGGCGGGGCGTCCGCCACGGTCTCGTCGCGGGCACCACTCATCCCCGGCATCCTCCCTCGGCTCGCGGGACCGCACCGCCAGTGAAAGTCAGGACGATCGACGGGATCCCTTCCGATCATATGGTGGCGATCAGAGGTCCACCGCTGACGCCGCCTCCTGCAGCTCCTCTGTGCTCATTTCCGTGACGCGGCTGGCGAAGAACCAGGAGTGGCCGAACGGGTCCTCCACCTCCACCTGCAGATCGCCGTGGAACTGCATCTCCAGCGGCCGGATGACGCGCGCTCCGGCGGCTACGGCCCGCTCGGCGAACGTCTCGACGTCCGGCACGAAGACCAGCAGGTTGACCGGTGTGCCGCCGATCGTCTTCGGGCTGCGGAAGTGGTATTCGGGGTATTCGTCGCGCAGCATGAAGACCGCCTCGCCGATCCGGAACTCGGCGTGAGCGATCTTGCCGCCCTGCCGGGGGATCTCGATGCTCACCTCCGCGCCGAAGGCCCTTCGGTAGAAATCGATGGCCGCCTTGGCGTCGTGCACGTTGAGGTAGGGGACGCCGCCCTTGTACTCCTGGGGGATGGGGTTCGTCATGATGCTCCTCTCCTCGTAGGCGCCTCCATCCTCGGCACCCCGTCTGCCTGCGACAACGACGAAATCCGCAACGATCGTTAACCTCTGTGTTAGCGATCGAGCTCCGCGCGGAGGAGCGTAATGAACGAACGCACCCTGCCGGTCTGAGCGCCCGCCGGCCAGACCGGCCCATACTCGATGGGCGGCAGGTCGGCGATGGGCACGTAGACGATGTCGGGCCGGGCGTGGTATCGAGTGGCCTGGTTGCCCACCACGGCCATCCCGGCGCCGGCACTGACGAGCGTCAGCAACTCCTGCCGCGAGGTCATCATCTGCGTCCGCCGGATGGGACGCCCGCTGGGCGCCTGCGCCGGGATCAGCGCGTCGAGCAGATACTCGGGCGCGCCGGTGGGCGCGAGAACGGTGTCCCTGGTGAGGTCCTCCACTGTGACGCTGTCCCGCCGCGCGAAGGGATGCCGGGCGGATACGGCCAGCATGCGCTTATCGCGCAGCAGTACCGGCCCGCTCGACAGATCGGCCTCGCGCACGGGCAGTTCGGTGATCTGCACGTCGAGTTCGCCGGCTCGCAACGCGCCGAACGCGTCCGACAGGTGCACCTCGCGGATGCGCACCTCGCATTCGGGATGACGGGTGCGGAACGCCTCGGCGGCGGCCATGATGGCCTCCCCCACCAGCGGGCTGGAAAAGCCCACCCGCAAGATCCCGGAGAAGCCGCGCCCGGCGGCGATGGCCTTGGCGATGCCCTCTTGTATGCGTTGATAGCCCGCCTGCACATCCTCGCGCAGCGCACTGCCGACCGGGGTCAGCGCCACCTGGCGGCTGGTGCGCTGGAACAGTGTCACACCGAACCGGCGCTCCAACCGCTTGATCGTCTGACTGACGCGGGCACCGCTGACGCCCAGCCGCTCGGCCGTACGGGTGAAATGGAGTTCCTCGGCCAGGGTCAGAAAGATCTCTATGTCTCGCCGTTCCATAACCCGCAGGTTAGCGATCCGCCGCTGATGCCAATCGAGCTGTGAATCGCAGCGGCCGAGCGATCGGGGAAGGCGGGGCGGCAGGGGTGAGGGCGTGGGTGCGCGAGGGCCCCTGCCGCCCGCTGCGTCACCCGTCGCCGGTGATGCGGCCGAGGCGCTCCATGGCCTCGATGTACTCCTCCACCATCTCGAAGACGACCTGCCTTGCCGGCTTGACCTGGTTCATCGCGCCGATGATCTGGCCGGCGGGGAACGTGGCCAGCTCGGTCGCGTCCGACCTGCCGATCCGCCGCAGCGCGTCGGAGATCAGCATGAACTGCAGCGGCATCGGCAGCGTGCCGGGCGACTCGGCCGACTCCCACGCGTCGGTCCACTCGTTCTTCAGCAGGCGGGCGGGCTTGCCAGTCCAGCTCCGCGACCTGACCGTGTCGCGGGAGGTGGCCGCGATGATGCGCTGCCGCACGGTCTCGGAGGTGTCGGCCTCCTCCACGGCCAGCCAGATCGAGCCGGTCCAGACGCCTTCGGCGCCGAGCGCCATGCCCGCGGCCATCTGGCGGCCGGAGCCGATGCCGCCCGCGGCCAGGACCGGCACGTCCACCGCGTCCACCACCTGCGGGATCAGCACCATCGTGGAGATCTCGCCGGTGTGGCCGCCCGCCTCGGTGCCCTGAGCCACGACGACGTCCACGCCGACCTCGACCTGCTTGACGGCGTGCCGGGGCGTGGAGGCGAGCGCGGCCACCTTCACGCCCTTCGCGTGCGCCTGCTGCACGACGTCGGCGGGCGGCGGGCCGAGGGCGTTGGCGAGCAGCGCGATGGGGTGCCGGAGCGCGACCTCGACCTGCGGCCGGGCCGTGGCGTCGGTCCAGCCGAGCAGCACCTTGCCGGAGTCGGAGCCGTCCAGCGGCGGCACGCCGTGGCGGGCCAGCAGGTCCTCCACGAAGGCCCGGTGCCCCTGCGGGATCATCCCCTGCAGTCGCGCCACCAGTTCGGCCGGGGAGTCCACGTCGAGGTCCGCGCCCTCGTAGGAGGCGGGCATCACCACGTCCACGCCGTACGGACGGCCGTCCACGTGGTCGTCGATCCACTTCAGCTCGATCTCGAGCTCTTCGGGGGTGAAGTACAGGGCGCCGAGCACCCCCATGCCGCCGGCGCGGCTGACCGCGGCGACGACGTCCCGGCAGTGGCTGAAGGCGAAGATGGGGAACTCGATACCGAACATGTCGGTGACACGTGTCCGCATGCCTCGAACGTACGTCGGCCCCCAGCTAACTGCAACGCGTTCTAGTAATCCGCACCCGCTGGGTTCCTACCAGCCGGTAACCAGTCGGCCGAGATCCGCCCGGCATCCACTGCGAGAACACGTTCCACGCGGCGGCCGCCCCCCTGCGACACAGCCCACCGGCATCATGCGTCACAAGGGGGGCGATAGCTCACGGGTTAAAGTCAAATTTCATGACAATGCGGGATTGCAGCCATACCACGGGGGCCGTACCTTCCCCCTATGGATCTGGAGATCCGCCACCTCAGAATCGTGCACGCGGTCGCCGAAGCCGGAAGCGTCACGAAAGCGGCCACCCGGCTCGGCCTCGCCCAACCGTCGCTCACCGCTCAGCTCAAGCGCATCGAGCGCTCACTCGGGGGTCCGCTGTTCGAACGCGACCGCAACGGCGCCCGTCCCACTCCTCTCGGCGAGATGGTGCTGTCCCGCGCCCGGGTGCTGCTGCCCGCCGTACGGGACCTCCAGGAGGACGCGGTGCGGTTCGCCAACACCTCCGTCAAACTGCCCGGCTATCGCATCGGCGCGACGAACGGGCCCATACTCGGCGGGCTCGTCGAGCGCCTGACCGCCGACCAGCCGGGCATCCCGGTCACCACCCGCACCTCATGGTCGGCCGGTGAGCTGACCGCGCTCGCGGTGGCCGGCCGGCTCGACTTCGTGCTGCTCGGGACGTGCGGTGACAGCCCGCCTCCCCCGGCCGAGGCGATGAACTGGACCACGGTCGGCACCGACCCGGTCTTCGTGCTCCTGTCCGAGGACCACCCCCTCGCGGGAGAGAAGGAACTGGAGCTGTCCAGCCTCGCCGAGGAACACTGGACGGTCGCCCCCGGCGACGGCTGTTTCGCCGACTGCTTCGCCGCCGCCTGCGCGCGGGCCGGGTTCGTGCCCGAGTCCATCTACGAGACGGACGTGGGGACCTGCCTGCACCTGGTCGGAGTGGGCAAGGCGGTCGCCCTGTGCCAGGCCACCTTCCGGCTCACCGCCGGGCTCGTCATGATGCCGCTGGCCGGGGCGCCGCTGCGGTGGCGGCATCTGCTCGGCTGGCACGCCGACTCGATCGGCGCGCGGGCCGCCGCCCCCGTCGTCGCCGCCCACGCCCGGGCCGCGTACGCCGACGCGGTGCGGCGCAGCGCCCGTTACGCCGACTGGCTCGTCACCAACCCCGAATACGGCGCGGTCCCCTGACCGTCCGGACAAGGCGGGGTGGAAGACCGCCGACCACCTGCTGGTCAAGGGGTCCTCGTTCATGCCGGAGGTTCGGGGGCGGTTATTTCCGGGCCAGCGAATCCCCAGACAGGGGCGGTTCCATAACTCGGTGATAGGGGCGAATTGATAGATCCACCTGAAAGCGGAGGTCGGTTACGTTGACGGCACCCCCCAGAGACAAGGAGAGCCCCACATGCTCCACAGACGCACCGTACTCGCCGGATGCGCTCTGGCCGTCACGGCCCTCGCCACGGTCGCCACCCCCGCCATGGCCGAGCCGAACAACTCTCCCGCCTCCTCCGCCGTCAAGCCCCCGCCCGCGATGATGGAGGCCATGCAGCGCGACCTCGGGCTCACCCCCGCCCAGGTCGACGCCCGCCTGGCCAACGAGGCGAAGGCCATGTCCACCGACGCCAAGGTCCGCGCCGCGATCGGTGACGCCTACGCCGGATCGTGGGTCTCCGGCACCACCTCCGAGAGCTTCATCGTCGCCACCTCCGACGCCTCCAAGGCGGGCGCGGTGCTGGCCGCAGGCGCGCAGCCGAAGATCGTCAGCCGCAACCTCGCCGCCCTCGACTCCGCCGAGGCCGCGCTGGACCGGGCCGCCGCCAACGCGCCGGCCTCCACGCCCGTGTGGTACGTCGACGTGCGCAGCAACAGCGTCGTCGTGCTGTCCTCCAACACCGCCGAGGCCGAGGCGTTCGTGGCCGCGAGCGGCGCCGACAAGTCGGCCGTACGCGTCGAGCAGTCGAACGAGCAGCCCCAGACCTTCTACAACCTGCAGGGCGGCGACGCGTACTACATCAACAGCTCCGCCCGCTGCTCCATCGGCTTCTCGGTGCGCAGGGGCAGCACGCCCGGCTTCGTCAGCGCCGGTCACTGCGGCCGCGCCGGCAACACCACGACCGGCTACAACCGGGTCGCGCAGGGCACCTTCCAGGGCTCCTCGTTCCCCGGCAACGACTACTCCTGGGTTTCGGTCAACAGCAACTGGACGCCCACGAACATCGTGTCGTACGGCAACGCGAGGGTGAGCGGCTCCAGCGTCGCCGCCGTGGGCTCCTCGATCTGCCGGGCCGGCTCGACCACCGGCTGGCACTGTGGCACCGTGCAGCAGCTCAACGCCAGCGTCCGCTACTCGCAGGGCACGGTCAGCGGCCTGACCCGGACCAACGTCTGCGCCGAGCCCGGTGACTCCGGCGGCTCGTTCATCTCGGGCAGCCAGGCCCAGGGCATGACCTCCGGCGGCTCGGGCAACTGCTCCTCCGGCGGCACCACCTACTTCCAGCCCGTCAACGAGGCCCTGTCGGTCTACGGACTGACGCTGGTCACCAGCTGATCCCGGCCGATCGAAGGAGGCTCCCCCGCCGGCCCGTCACCGGGTCAGCGGGGGAGCCTTCGCCATAGGGGCCGGGGCAGCAGGCGCATGACGGCGAACGCGAGCCGCAGCCGCGCGGGGACCCACACGGTCACCTTCCGCGTGTCCAGGGCCTCCACGACCGCGTCCGCGACCTCCGCCGCCGTCACCGACATCGGGGCGGGGTCATCCCCCGCGTCATCCGGCCGATCCACGAACCCCGGCCGGACCGACCACGACCCGGGCCCCGGAGCCGTGCAGGGCGTCGGCCAGCCCCTGGGCGAAGCCGTCCAGCCCGGCCTTGGCCGAGCCGTACACGAAGTTCGCCTTCCGCACCCGCACCCCGGCCACCGACGACAGCACGACGAGCGTGCCGTGGCCCTGCTCCCGCAGCCGTCGTGCGGCGGCCAGGCCGATCGAGACGTGGCCGCCGAAGTTGACCGCGACGTCGCGGGCGGCGGCCACCGGGTCGGCGTCGTAGACCGCCTGGCTGCCGAGCACGCCGAACGCCGGGATCACCACGTCGAGGTCGCCGACCTTGGCGGCGGCCTCCTCGATCAGGGCGGCATGCGTCTCCGCGCGGGCGGCGTCGAAGTCCAGCACGTGGACCTCGGCCCCGAGCCGTTCGAGATCCTCCGCCGGCACGGCGGTGCCGCCGTCCTTGCTGGGCGCAGAGGCGTCACGCGCGGCGAGCACGACCCGGCGGGCGCCCCGCCGGACCAGCCGCTCCACGATCGCGAGGCCGATCTCACTGCGCCCGCCGAGCAGCAGGACGGTGTCGACCGAGCCCAGCGCGTTCCTCATGGCCACTCCCTCGACGATGGAATCAGCACAGGCGCAGCCTACGGGCGAGGTCGGAGACGAAGACGCCGTCCGGGTCGGCCCGGCGCCGGATCTCCCGCCACTCCCCCAGCCGGGGGTACGTCGCGGCCATGGTGGCGGCCGACATCCGGGAGTCCTTGGCCAGGTAGAGGCGGCCACCGGCGGCCGCGACCCAGTCGTCGAACTCGGTCAGCATCGCGGCCAGCCCGCTCTGCCCGGCCGGGATGTCCAGGGCCAGCGTCCAGCCGGGCATCGGGAACGACAGCATGCCGGGCGTCCCCGCCCCGAACCTCTTCAACACGGTCAGGAACGACACGACCCCCGCGCCGGACAGCCGCTCGACCACCCGGCGCAGCGTGTCCTCCGCGCCGAGCGGCACCACGAACTGATACTGCACGAAGCCGTGCGGGCCGTACATCCGGTTCCAGCCGGCCACGCCGTCGAGCGGGTGGAAGAACGGCGCGATGCCCTGGACGATCCGGCGCGGGACGGCGGGGGCCTTGCCGTACCAGGCGGCGTTGAAGGCCCGCACCGTGGCCCGGTTGAGCAGGCCGCCGGGCGCCAGCGCGGGCGGACGAGCAGAGGCGCGGCGGCGAAGGCGAGCGGGTCCGCGCGCGCGG
>NZ_MWJN01000008.1:0-131208 GCF_002027145.1 Microbispora sp. GKU 823
GTGGCGGAGGGCTCGTCGGCCGGGGCGGGCTCGCTCGTCTGCTCGGCGGGCTTCTCGGCGTCCGGTGTGGGCTGCTCGGCGTCGGGCTGGTCGAGGCGCTTGTAGTGCGCGGCAAAGTAGCCGTACGCCTGCTCGCTGACGGTGGTCTTCTCGCCCGTGGTCCTGTGCTGGACGGGGATCATGCGGCGGGCCATCAGCCGATCACCGCCCACGTCACGGTCGTGGTGCTCGACCACGACAGGGCGATCAGGTTGGAGTCGGCGGGGTCGCGGTACTCCGGTAGCAGGGTGAGGATGTGCGAGGTGCCCGCGCCGATGGTGAACGTCTTGTCCGGCTTGGCCACGCCGTACCCGGTGTTGCCGGGTACCGCGACGGTCAGCGTGACCGGCGAGCCGGAGCCGTTGACGACGAGCATCCGGGTGGGCTGGCGGACTCCCTGGACCTTGTCGCCGGAGGCCGCGTTGTAGAGGGTGAGCGCCGCGCCTTCGAAGGTGGGCGTCTGTGGTGAGCGCGTTGCCAAGGTGGGCTCCTTGAGGGCATGCGAAACAGCCCGCGCACCAGCAGGGGGTGGCGGGCCACGGATCAGGGCGGGGTCAGGCGGCTTGGGAGCGGAAGGCGATCTCCACCACGGCGCGGTACTCGGCCGGGGGCGGCTGGTCGAAACGCTGCACCGGCGGGGAGCCGGGCGGCTGCTGCACCCGGTAGCAGGAGCGGCCGGGCACGCTCAAGATTCGGCCGATGAGCGCTGCCCGCACATCGTCGGCGAACATCTCCACCTGCTCCTCCGTCGTGCCCCAGCAGGAGATCTGCGCCGAGTAGTCCAGATACTCAAGCGGTTCGGCGATGTTGCCGTCCGGCACCCCGGGCGAGGGGTAGACGACGGCGTACGGCACGTAGTCCGAGTGGCCGGGCTCACCCGCCCAGCCCCCGCCGTCCGGCTTGACCGCGCGCCCGGCCACGATGCCCGCTTCCTCCAGGGCAGCGAGGACGGCGGCCGTGTGCGGCGCTGACGGGGCGATCTGGTCAGCCACCGAGGGCCTTCTCCCCGACCTGCGCCAGGATCTCCGGCAGCGGTTCGATCGCCTTCTCGAACGCGGGCCGCATGTACGGCTGCGGGCTGGTGCCGGGGTGCCACACCCGCTTTCGGAAGATGTCGTTCCCTTCGTCGTCGACCCAGTGCAGCGCCTTCGCATTCCGGGCGCGGATCTCGTGCGGCTTGGTGCCGTACTCGACGTCGGCCCCGTAGGAGGCCGTGGGCCCCGCCTCGAACCCGTGCGGGTCGTCGAAGAAGTCCGGCGCGCCGATGGTCGACTTCAGGTGGCCGGTGTCGACCGGGACGCGGTCCTGCGCACCCGCGACGGTGTCGAAGCCGGTCTTCCGGACGACGAGCGAGCAGAGCTGGTCGGCCTTCGGCCCGGCGGCGGCGAGGTGGACGATCAGCTCGTCAACCTCCGAGGTGTCCCACGAGATGTCCATCAGGCCACCTCCCGTCGGGTGATGTCGTCGGTGCAGGCCAGCACCCGCTCCCACTGCTCCGAGCCGTAGCGAGCGTTGGTGACCCGCAGCTGCTTGCCGACCAAACCGAGGTCGACGGCCGAGTTGATGGTGACGATGTCGCCCTCGAGGACCTCAGCGGCGTCCCATTCGATCGCGACGGTGTGGGTGGTGTCGGAGATCGCCTGGTCGCCCACGGTCTGCGGGCTGGCCGCGTCGGCGGAGCCGACCCGGCACGGCCCCCTGTACACCACCTCAGGATCGTCCGGGTGCCACACGTTCGACCCGTCCAGGCTGCCGCCGCCGGTGGAGCGGGTGATCGTGCACCGGGCCGTCTGCAGCCCCGTCGAAACGGGGCGATGATGCTCCGACCACCGCGCGGGCACCGGACGGTGACCAGCCAGCGGCACGACCATCACCCCCGTTCACCAGTGAGTTCGGTACGCGGAGAACGGGTCGAAATCCACGATGTCAAACCCGCCGGCGTCGTCCCCAGAGCCTTCGGCCACCTGCTCCCGCAGCGCTTGGGCTCGGGCGCGGAGCTCCGCCGCCACAGCCGGGCCGTCCGTGGACGCGCCGTCGATGGTGGTGAGCTTCTTGCTGATGAGCGCCTCGGAGGAGGCGATCGCATCCAGGGCCTGGGCGGCGGCGAGTTTGACCGCGCCGCCTTCCAGGGTCAGGAACGCGCGGATCTGCTCGTCGTTCAGCAGTAGGTTCTGCTCGTCGGTGTCGGGGATGAGCAGCCGGACCCGGCCGGTATCGGTGCTGTAGTCGATCACCGCGCCCCCCTTCTACTGGAAGACGGCGACCTTCCACGTCGCCGACGCGGGGTCGATTGCCCCGCCGGTGGGGTTGTACAGGCGGATGGTGACCGTGTTCGCCGCGGATACGTAGCCGGACCAGATCAGGCTGGCGTTGACCCCGGACGGGGCGCCGAGCGCGACCACGTCGCCCACCTTCGCACCGGTCACCGTGACCGAGGCGGTGCCCACGGCGCCGGCGGCGATCGATGCGAAGTCCAGGTCGGCGGACGCGGTCAGCTTGACCGGCTTGGTGCCGTAGTAGGCGGCCCGAGGCGCTGTCATGGGGTCTCCTTGCTGGCCGTTGCGGCCTTGCCAGAGGGCTTACGTGCCCGCCGGGCAGGCGTGGCGGGCGTCGTCGGCGCGGTGTCGGCCGCACCTCCGCCGTCCGGCCCGGACGGTGGGGAGGCCGGCTCGCGCAGCTCCACTTGCCCGCCCGAGAAAGAGATCCGGGCGGGTTCGGGGAGGCGGTCACGGATCTGCGCGAGTAGCTCGTTCTGCGCGTCCAACCGGTCGCACACCGCGCGCAGCAGCTGCTGGTCGCGGGTCACCCCGGGAGGCAGATCCGACATCAGCTGCCGGAGCCGTTCGACGCCACGCTCATCTGCGGGTCGACGACAGCGCCCCCGTAGACGTGCTTGATCTTCTTCTCCTGCGCCTCGGTGTCGAAGCTCACCGGCTCCTCGCCACCGCCGATCCGGCGCATGTCCGGGATCTTCTCGTACAGCGCCGGCGCCTCATACCCGCGCAGGCGGCCGAACTCCAGTGCCGGGCGGGCGCCGTTCGGGTCGGCGAACACCCACCAGGAGGTGTCGGCGTTCGCCGACGTGGCGACCGAGTCGATCCAGTAGTTGACGTCGATGCCGAGGTTCGCGGCGACACCGTTGCCCTTGACGATCCGGACGTTGCCGTTGCCCTCGACCACCCGGTACTCGGTGGTGTCGATGATCTCCTGCGCCGTCAGCGCGAGGCCGGTGCCGACGACCAGGCGGACGCCCTTGACGACGATCGGGTTGCCGTTGGCGTCCTTACGCTTCATCAGCTTGGTGATCGCCATCTGCAGCGCGTCCCGGGTGAGGGGCGGGTTGCCCGGCAGGGTGTTGTTGTTGCCGCCGGTGTAGACCGAGGCGTGGGGGCCGTTGGCGTCGACGAACAGGCGGGTGACGAACTCCTCCTCGCTGTCGACCGCGGAGTCGGCGAGGTCCTGCGGGAGGCGCATGAACGCGTTGAGGTCGTCGTTGATCATCGCTTCCCAGGACAGGGCGAACCCGGCCTCGTACTTGTCGACCTTGTACTCGTACTCGGCCTCGGTCTGCGAGCGGCGCTCGTGCTCGGCGAGCTCGCCGACCTTCTTCAGCAGGCCCCGCACGCCGGAGGTGGCGAACCGCTTGACCGGCCGGAAGTCGTTCACGGTGGCCGCGCGGGCGTAGTTGCGCCAGGTCGGGATGGTGGCCTGGTAGGCGCCGTACAGCTGCCGGTCCAGGGAGTCGGCGAACAGCAGCGGGAAGTCGCTGGTGCTCATGGCCTCCTGGAAGTGCGACAGGGGGCGGCGGCCGTAGCGGATGTCGGTGACGAACCGCTCGGCCTCCAGGACGGCGGCTTCCCACTTGGGGCCGCGGCGGGGGGCGGAGACCTTGCGCTCGCCGCCGAACATGGAGTTGATGGTGGCGGTCTGGGCGTCGATCCGCTCGATCGACGGGGTGAACAGGGTGCTCACGGCGGGTGTCTCCTCAGTAGCCGATCTTCACGCGGATCTTGGTGGTGGCGCCGCTGGACACCGCGCCGAGGGCGTAGCCGAAGCGGACTCCGTTGGTGGAGTCCTTGTTGATCACCCCGGCGTCGTAGTACAGGATGTCGCCCGCGGCGACGGCGGCGTTGGTGGTCGTCTCGCCCTTCACGGCGAGTTCGGCGACGCCGTTGAACTTGACGGTGGTGTAGCCGTCGTCGTCCTCGTCGGTGAGGGCCACGCCGGGGAGCTGGCCGACCAGGACGGGGTCGCCGGAGGCGGGGGTGGTGGGTGCGGTGCAGACGACGCGGAGCTGGTCGCCGTCCTCGAAGACGATGTTGGTTGCCACGGTGGTGGTCTCCTTTTTAGAGCGGGCGGCCGGCGGCGGCCAGGCGGGCGGCTTCCTCGTTCAGCCCGCGGGCCTTGTAGGACTCGACGAGGCTGTTGGTGACCTGCTCGGCGCTGGCCTCCTCCACGACGGTGTCGGTGAGGGACTCACCGAGGCCGCGGACGTGGCCGACACCGACCGCCTCGAGGAGGCCCGCGATCTCGGTCTTCTTGTCGGTGATGGCCGATTCGACCACGGCCTTGAAGGCAGTGGTGTCGAGGGCGCCCGTGTCGGTGGTCGGCAGGTCGCGCAGGACCGACTCGGTGAAGCGGGCGTGGCTGGTCTCCGGGATGCCGCTGGTCTTGAGCGCCTCGGTGACCATCGTGCGGGCGGCCTCGGTGTTCTCCAGCCGCTGGGCCTTGGCGTTGGCCTCGGCGGCGCGGGCGTCGGCGGCGTCGGCCCGCTCGGTGAGCTGGGCGATCTGCGTGCCGGCCTGGTCCAGGCGGACCATGGCCTCCTGGAGCTGGGTGCTCAGGGTCGCGGCCTCGGCGAGCTGCCGGGCCTGCTCCTCGGTCAGTTCGGGCATCGTGCCCTCCGTTCATGTGGTGCGGGTTCGGGCGCGGTGCCCGGCGCGGTCTTCGCGGTGGCCTCGCTCACGGGCGGGCCGGTCTTGGCGGGCTCGGAGCCGGTCTCCGGCTCCTGCTCGGGCTGGGGTTCGTAGGTGGTGACGGCGCGGACCTCGACCGGGTCGCCGGTCAACGTCACCCGCCCGGCGTCGAGGGTGTAGGTCTGCTGGAACAGGTCCGCGTCGCCTGGGGCGTTGTCCTCCATCGAGAACACAACCCACTCGTCGGTGTGGTCGCGGACCCAGACCCAGATGCCCTCACCGCCGTAGACGTCCCGTACGGCGGCGCACAGGGCGTCGCGGAGGTCGTTGGCGGTGATCCCGGCCGCCTCGGCGAGACGCCGCGCGGACTCCGACATCTCCGCGTCCGCCTGGTCGGCGTTGTCGGGGTCGTCGTACGGGCCCCGCTCGTACAGCTGCGGCGCGGCGTCCTCGATCGCCGCGCTGAAGGCGTCCAGCGCGGCGCCAACCGCAGACGACAGGATCTTGCGTTCCTCGCGGGTGAGCCGACCGTCGCCGTACATGTCGTCACCGAGCGTGGTGAGGGCCAGGTGCAGGCGGGACTCCACCCACGCGCCGATCGTGCGCGCCTCAAGCAGGTCACGCTGGGGCATCGCGGACTCCTTCGTCGTGGTCTTCCGCCGCATGCCGGCGAGGTCGAGCAGCGCGGCCGGCGGGTCCTCGCCGAGCTGGCCATACAGCCGCACGAGCTTGCGCGCGGCGGCGCGCTTGGCCGCCGGGTCGGTCTTCACCTGCTTGATGCGCGAGGCGGCGGTGTGGACCGCGTTGCGGTTGAGCGTGCCGTCCGGCTCGCGCACCGGCAGCGCATAGTCCGCCTTGCTGTCGGACTGCTCCGTGGGGCCGATCAGGCACGCTCGGCGCCACTGCCCGATGTCGTAGTCGCCCTGGCCGAAGTTCGACCACGGGGTGTCGGACACCTTCGCCTCGACCAACCGCACGCCCGGGCCCGGCTTGGCGCCGGCGGCCTCTTGCATGATCCGGTCGTTCGCGTCCGCCCAGTCCCGCTGCTGCGGCCCGTCGATGACCATGCCCCAGCCGGGGTCGCCGTCGACCGGCATGATCTCCAGACGATCCCCGGGGTTCCGGCCGCCCCACTTGCCGAACAGCTCGACGCTGACCTTCCCGGCGTTGGTGCTGATCTCCCGGCGGGTGACCGGCTTGGTGACGTCGGGGGCGTCGACATCGTCGATGATCCGGTCGATCGTGTCGCTGATCTTCCGGTAGGACTTCCGGTCGAACACCACCTCGACCGGGCTTCCGTCGTCGCCGAGGTGCCGGTAGCCGATTTTGCCCCGGCCCGGGGAGAAGACGTCCAGGTCGCCGTTGCCAGTGTCCACTCGGGAGGAGGCGTCCAGCCCTTCGAGGGTCTGCTCGAACTTCACCGCGTCGCGGCGGCTCATGGTGAGCTTCGTCCCGTCGGGCAAGGTGACGTCGTAGGCGCCGGGACCGGTCTTGCGGATGTGTCCGGCGCCGTCGAAGGTGTCTTCCTCGCCGGTGCCCCAGTCGTCCGCGAGGGTCAGCTCACGGGCGAGCTTGTGGGCGCCGTCCCTGCTGAGGGAGGTGCTGTGGTCGCCGTGGGTGAGGGTGATGCGGTCGCCGTCGTGCTCGCGGTCGAGCTTGAGGGTGCCGCCGGACTTCAGGGGCACTTCGGCGCTGGCAAGGACCTTCGGCATCCCCTTCTCGCCACTCGCTCCAGAGTCGGGGCGGCTGGGCCCGCCCCCCGCCGGGGAGTCGCCGGCGCGGCCGCCGCCCCCGCCGCTGGTGTGGTTGCTCGGCGAGCCTCCGCCGTGGCCGAACCGGCCGTGGTAGCCGCGCGGGTGGTCCCCCTCCCGCCATGTCCCCCGCTCCTCAAGCGCGCGGGCGCGGGCCGACTCCAGCAGCTGCACGAGCTTCCCCCCGGCACCGGCCGCGGTGACGAAGTCCACCGACTGGGCTTCACTGATCCGGGTGACGATCGGCCCGCGGATGCGGTCGTCGGTGGAGGCCTCGACGGTGCCGGCCGCCCGGATGGACAGGCCGATGTCGTCGGCCATGGCCTCGATGATCGGCGCCCAGTGCGGGTAGACCTCGACGTCGGCGTACAGGCCATCCGCCTCGTAGCGGGCGTCGGAGGCGAGGCGGCCGGCGAGGTCACGCACGGACCGTTCGGGCCGGTCGTGGGCCTCGCTGATGCTCGGGTGGTCGATGAACATCGGCAGGCCACTGCCGAAGGCGGAGGCGCTCTCGCGCAGCATCTGCGCCGGGTAGTAGCCGGAGCTGCCCTGGATGTCCCCGGCGATCAGCCGCGCACGGAACCGGCGACGCTTCGGTACGGCGCCGCCGGCCGCCTCGGCCAGGGACACGCGCTCGGCGAGCGCGGACAGCTCGGGCATCATGCCTCCTTACGGGTGTTCGTGGCGGGAGAGGACGTAAAGAGGTCCGGGGGTCTACAGTCCGCGCATGCACGAGATCATCGAATGGATCAAGCAGTCCAAGCTCGCCTTCGGCGACGTTGTCGCGTGGGCGGCCCTCGTGGTGTCACTCGGGGCGTTTGTGGTCGCCTGGCGCGGGTTGAAGTGGCAGCGCCGAGCAGCTATCGCGACCGAGAAGGCCACCGAGGCCGCGATCCGTTCCGCGAACGCCGCAGAGAAGTCCGCCGCCCTTAGCGAGCAAGCAGCGGAGGTGCCGGAGGTCGAGGTCTCCGAGATCCGCAACGCGCCGCGTAAGAAGCCCGCCGGTGACATCACCTGGAAGATTGAGCACGTCCAAGAGGCGCAGTACCGGCTGCGGAACACTGGGACTCGGACGGCTACCGGGGTGACGGCCGATCCGGAGCCGTTTGGAGGCCTCGCGCGCTACCTCCCCGAGAATGCAGCCGTGCGCGCTGGCGAGTCGCTCGAGTTCCTGCTCATTCAGGCCTGGCAAGTGGAGTCGCCTGGTGAGATGTGGCTGACGTGGGATGGTCAGGACGAGCCGGTGGCCGTGCCGATCCCGCCGGTTATCCACTTCTGATCAGGAGTCCTTGGCGAGGTCGGCGACGGGGGTGACGTGGAAGGCGTCGCGCCACCCTTCCGTCGAGCGGCGAGTGGACAGGTCGGCCCACTCGATCGCGTCGTCGTCCAGGAGTTGGAGGCGGGCCGGGCCCATGATCTTCAGCTGCTCCTCACGGGGCAGGCTGTCGAAGATCGCGCGGGCGTCGGGCAGCTCGTCCGGCGGCTCGTCGATGGTGAACCCGAGGTCGGCCCAGCTCTTGGTCTTCGGCGTGCGGGAGCAGCGGCCCTGGTGGTGGTCGAGCGGGCCGGGCTCGGACATCGGGTGCAAGGTCCCGTGCTTGGCCCAGCAGGAGGGGCACGTACGCGTGCGGCTCGGCCCGGTGACCTCGGCGTGCCAGATCCAGCCGTCCAGGACGTCGGCGTGGTCCTGCTGGCCGACCTCGGCGGCCTGGCGGTGCGCGTCGATGACCTCGGTCCTCGCGATCACCATGGCCCTGCTGAGTCCGCCGTTGAACTGGCCTTCGACCCGTTTCACCATCGCGCGGGCTGCGTCGCGCGGGTTGTCCCCCGTCACCACTCCGCGGACGAGCTCGCGCTTCATGGCCTCGGTGGCGTCGGCCTCCAGCCGCCACGAGCGGACGGTGACCTGCTCGGCGGTGCGGCGGACGATCGCGTCGACGGCGTCGGCCTGGTGCTGCCGGTGGCGGGCGGCGGCCGGGAGGGTGGTGCCGTACGGCAGCTGGGAGGACACGATGTCGGTCTGGCCGTCGAGGCCGATGGTGGCCGCCTCACGAGCGGCGGTGGGGATGTCGCGGCGGACCTGGGTAGCGAGCCGCTCCAACGCGATGCCGGTCTGCTCCAGGGCGTGGAGGGTGCGCTGTGCGCGGAGCACGGTGCCGCGCGCTGGCCACTGCTCGGGGTGAGTGGTCAGGAGCTCCTGCACGGCGGCGAGGAACAGCGGCGCGAGGTCGTCCCAGGCCAGCACCCAGGAGGTGGTCAGGGCGCGGGTGAGGTCGTCGGTGATGCGGTCGACGGCTGCGCGCATGCGGGCGATGAGGCGCAGGGTGTTGCGGGTGATCGGCAACGCGGTCACCTCGTCTCATGCGCCTCACAGTCGCCTACCTGCCGCCCCGGGCCTTCCTCGTCCTCGCAGCCTTGCGACTCATACGGGAACGCTGTTCATGCGTGCGACCCGCGTTCGCGATGCGCGCGGCCTTGGCCTTGCTGTAGCCCTGGCGGCGGAGCGCCCGGTAGGTGTCCTCCCTGCCGTGGGTGATGCCACGGATGTGCCCGGCCGCGGCCTCGCTCACCTGCGCATCATCCGCTGAGCCCTGGTCCGGGCTGTCACCCTCGGTCGGCGATTCCGGCGGAGCATTCCCCACCACGCTCGCCGGGTCCTGCCCGCGGCGGAACGCGTCCGCCGCAGCCTGACCGGCCGAGGCCGAGGGCGGGATGAACTCGCCGTCCGGCCCGGTGAGCTTGGCCAGGATGCCGTCGACGTCCTTCACGCCGAGGGCCTCCAGCAGCAACCTGGCGACGACCAGCGGCGGCAGGTGCGACGTCGAGTCGGCCTTGACGATGGCGTCCACCAGCGCGGAGGTGGCCACGTCGTCGATGTCCGGGAAGCTGATGTCGATGGTGTCGTCGGCGCCGCCGCGCAGCCGGACGGTCTCCCGCCCGTCGTACGGGTCCGTCTCGATGGTGCCCTTCAGCAGGCCGTTGACGGCGCGGACGGACTCCAGGATCACGTGGGCGAGGATCGCCCGGAAGGCGTCGGCCCACACGCCCTGCCGCAGTTCCATGGTCCGCTCGGTCGGCGTGTCCAAGGTCTCCGCGGTGGCGCGGGCGCCGGTGGTGCCGGGGTCGCCGAGGAGCATCGTCACGGGCACGTCGAGCGCCGCGGCGGTCATCGCCGCCAGCGGCCGGCCCGACTCCGAGTCGATCGTCGCCCCGCTCTTGGGCACGGCTTCCAGGGCCATGTCGGGGGTCATGATGGCGGTCGCGCCGGCGTGCTGCGCATCCCCGCTGACCGGGTCGCGGGTGGGTGCGGCGGCGACGCGGGCCCGGGCGGCGGCCTGCTTGCTCCCCTTGGTGGTGAGCCTCCACGCGAACCGCGACAGGGCCTTGATCAGGCGGGCCCAGTCGGTGAGGAAGTCCTTGTACGCCTGGGCCCAGTCGATCGCCGCGTAGGCGTCGCCGAGGCCGAACTTCCATCCGTCGTGGCCGCCGACCTTAACGTGGTAGACGGGGGCGTCCCACCGCACCGGGCCGACGGAACCGTCACGGCCACGCAGCGTCCTCGGCCGGCTCGCAGGCTTGTAGCCGAGGGCGGGGTAGAACACGATCCGCCGCTCGGTGATGACCGCACCCGACGTCGGGTCGAGCCGCTCGGTCCAGCCGTCCTGCTGGTAGTACCACGGCTCCGAGGCGTCGTCCGGGTTCGTGATGACGTCGGTGATCTCATCCCACGGCAGGCGCCGCACCTGAACACGGCCGGTGCGCGGGTTGGTGAAGCACGCGAACAGCACGTTGCCGTCCGTGAACAGTGCGCGTTCGAGGGTCTCGTGGGCCTGGTCGCCGGACAGGGCGCGCCGGTTCCCCGGGTCGCTCAAGAAGCGTTGCACGACCTCGTTGACGCGCTTGTCGCGGGCGACGATGGTGACGCCCTGCCCCCACACGTACGCCGTGCGCAGGGCCAGGCCGCGCTTCAAGATGGGCGACTTGAGGGTCATGACGCGGGCCACGGCGGTGATCTGCCGCAGGCCGTCCCTTGAGAACTCCTGCTCGGCCTGGGCGGTCATGCGAAGCCACCCAGGCTCGTACATGCGGTTCTCGAGGTCGCCGATGGTCTCGCGAAGCCAGGCGTTGTCGGCCCGCTCCTGCCGAATCTGCTCGGCCAGGTCGGCGTTACCGGCCAGGCGTGCGATCCCTTCGCGGATGGGCAGGACGAACGATTCCCTCAGGGCGGCGAACATGGCCATCAGGGCGCCCTCCCTTCCTGCTCAATAAGGCGAGATCTCATATCCGTCGAGCTCCTGGTCCAGGTCCTCGTCCTCAACCAGGTCGTCACCGGACAGCAGCGGCGCCAGCAGCAGCCGGTTCAACGCCTGGGAGGTAGCGTCGACCTGGTCATCGTGGCTGCCCCTCGGGAAGCTGGCGTGCTCCTCGCGGTACGCCCCGACCCACGGCGCGAGCGACGGCGCGGGGAGAAACACCTGGCCAGCCTCCACGAACGGCGCGACCGCCGACGCCCGCGCGGCCTTCCCGCCCTCGGGCTCGACCGGGATCAGGCCGGCCACCGACCGGGCCAAGCTGTTGATGACGGCAGTGCCGTTCGCCTTGTCCTCGACGTACTTGGCAACCGCCTGCGGCCACTTGGCGGCCAGTTCCTTGACCGCCTTGCGGGTCTCGACGAACGACATCCGCCCGCGGACCTGGTCCAGCAGGTACGCCTGCAGCCCGAAGCGTGCCCACACCTGGCCGACGACGAAGTCAGAGGCGTCGGTGTCCTTGAAGGCCATGTCCCACGACGCGCAGACCTCGTCAGCACCGATGACCCAGTGCGAGCCGTCGTCGCGGACGATCCAGCGGGCGTCGCGGTATTCGCGCCACCACTCCCGTTTGAAGATGCCGCCCTCCGCCGGCGCCGGGCGGCCCTGGTAGAGGGCGTTCCAAGTGCGGGACCCGACCTCGAGCTTCTTGGTCTCCCACTCGGCCACCGTGCGCCCGCGAGCCGACAGGAGGTACTCGCCGGGTTGCCGGCCGAGGGGGTCGGTCTCGCCCTTGGCGGGGTTGTGGTCGGCTTGGGCGGGGATGTTGATGACCCGCCACCGGCCGGTGACGTCCTCGTCTTTGAGCCAGCCGGACAGGTCGTCGTCGCGCCATCGGGTTTGGACGATGACGACGAACGCGCCGGGGCCGAGGCGGGGGATGGCGACCTCGGTCCAGAAGTCGCGGACGGTTTCGCGCCAGGCGTCGGAGTCGGCCTGCTCGCCGTCCTTGTAGGGGTCGTCGACGATGAGCCCGTCAACGGGGCGGGAGGTGAGGGAGCCCTTGATGCCGACGCAGTAGACGCCGCCTTGGTGGCCTTGGACTTCCCATTCGTGGGCGGCCGAGGAGTTCGGGTTGACAGTCAGGCCGAGCAGCTCGCTGTGGTTGGTGATGTCGTCTCGGATGGCGCGGCCGTGGCGGCGGGCGACGCCGTGGGCGTAGGAGACGATGGCGAGCCGGAGTTCAGGGTTGGTAGTGAGGAGCCACTCGGGGAAGCGCCGGCTGATGCGGACGCTCTTGCCCTCCTGCGGGGGGACGCTGATCATGAGCCGGTCGCAGCGGCCCTCGGCGACGTCGACGAGCGCGGCGTCGATCAGCTCCAGCGCGGGAGTCTGGACAGTGGTGCGGTCGAGCTGGCAGGCCAGCGCGCCAGGGGTAGCCCACTTGCGTTCCGGCGGCTTCGGCGGTTCGAACTGCCGGGCCGCGTACTCCCAGGCGGACAGCAGGGCGGTCGTCATGTGATGTCGACCGGGTCGCCTTCGATGACCGGTGTCTCGTCGGTGGCGGTGACGCGGACCCAGGGGATGTAGGTGCCCGGCGCGAGGGTGAAGTCGAAGCTGGTGCCGGGGCCGATCAGGACCTTGGCGATGGTGTTGCCGTCGTCGTCGGTGTCCCAGGCCGCCGGCTTCCAGCCGCTGCTGGTGGGGCGGACGCCGTTGGGGAGGACCTGCATCTCCACCGGGAGGCCGGTGAGGGTCTGGTCGCGTCGACGGCGACGGGGAGGTACTCCTTCGATTCGCGCGGGTAGCGCTCGACCATCAGGGGCACCTCCCTCGTCTACGTGTGCTTCCAGCCGCGTTCGGTGGTCCCGGACCAGGCCCGGCGCGCGGTACCGGCCCGCCACAGCCTGCGTGTGGCGATGGGTCGGATGGTGACGTCGTCCACGACGCCGGGCACCGTCGTGCTCGGGGTGGGGATCGTGCAGACCGAGGCCACCGTGGTCGGCCGCGCGGTGGAGGCGGCCAGCGCGGCCGGGACCTCCGCGTACGCGGCGACGGCGGCCGGTGTCGCGGCGACCAGGGCGACCCCCGCCGGTGTGGGGATCGCCGCGGTGGCGAGCACTACGACCGGTGCCGCATTGGAGCCGGTCGAGGCGTTCGGGCCGGGGATGGCGGCCGCGGCGGTGACGGTGCCGGGTGTGGCGGTGGTGCCGCCGTCGGCGGTCACGGTCGGGGCCGGGATCGCCCCGGTGGTGGTCACCGTGTCGGGGTTGGCGGTTGCCGCGCTGGTGGTGTCTGGTCCGGGGATGGTTGTGAGTGCACCGACCGTGTCCGGGGCCGCTGTTGCCCCTGCGGAGGTGCCCGGCGTCGCGACGGATGCCGTAGCCGCCACAGTAGCGGGGCTCGCCGACGCTCCCGCTGACGCTTCCGGGGCGGGGACGCTCGCAGCTGCCGTCACAGTGGGCGGCGTCGCCGTGGTCGAGCTGCCCGACTGCGTGGCCGGGGCAGGGACCGCGGCGATCGCCTGGACGATGGCCGGGGTGGGGGTGGAGTCGGCCGCGACCTGCGGGGCCGGGGCGCCGGCCGTGGTTGTCACGGTTGGTGGTGTAGCGGTGCTGGAGCTGCCCGACTGCACTGCCGGAGCGGGCACTGCAGCAGCAGCGGCCACGGTGGTCGGGGTCGCCGTCTGCCCGTACGCCACCTGCGGAGAGGGAACGGCGGCGGCGGCCTGCACGGGGCCCGGCTCGGCGGTCTGGCCGGCCGAGGCCGACGCCGTGGGGATGGCCGCTGCGGTGGTGACCGTGGTCGGGATGGCGATGCTGGTTATCGACGGGGCCGGGATGGCGGCCGCGGCCGTGATGACGTTAGGGACGGCAGCCGAGTCCGCGCTGCCCACCGGCTCGGGGATCGCGGCGGTCGCCTGCACCAGGTTGGGCGCTGCGGTCTGCCCTGCCGAGATGCCCGGGGTTGGGACGCTCGCCAAGGTGTCCACGACCGTGGGGGTGGGCGTGGAGCTCGCGGCGGTGTCCGGTGCCGGGACGTCCGCGGCGCCGACCACCGTGCCAGGGGCTGGGGTCGCCTGGACTGTGGCCGTGGGCGGGATCTCCACGCTGGCGGCCAGGGGTGCCGGGCTGGGATGTCTGCCCCGTCGACGGGGTCGGGCTGGGGATGGCCGCCGTGGCGGTGACCGCCTGAGCGGTGACGGTCTGGCCAGCGACAACGCCCGGCGCCGGGACCGCCGAGGTCGCAGTGACGACGCCCGGGGTGGCCGACGAACCAGTTGCCGCCGACGGCGCGGGGATGCCCGCGGCCGAGGAGGCCGTGGCCGGGGACGAGCTGGCACCCGCCCTCGCGGTCGCTGCCGGAACCGAGGTGGTGGCGCTGACCGCGCCCGGGGTCGCGCGGGTGACTGCCGTGACGTTGGGCCCCGGGATGGTCGCGGACGCCGTGACGGCTGCGGGTTGCGCCCGGGTGACAGCGGTGACCCCTGGGCCGGGAATGGACGCCGACGCGGCGACGACGGAGGGGGACGCGCCAGCACCGATCGCGACCGACGCGGCCGGGGCCGTGCTGGTGGCGGCGACCACACCCGGCGTAGCCGTCGCGTCCAGGCTGGTGACAGCCGGGCCGAGCCAGTCGGTGTCAGAGACACCGAGGTCGTCGTAATTCCAGGTCAGACCGCCACCGTAGGAGAAGGTGATGCCCGTCGCCAGCGCGGTGGGCATCGTCATCCCGGTGGCGGTCGTCGTCTCGGTCGCGACAGTGGAGTCAGGGTTGTCGAACCGGCGCAGCTCGCACGTGCTGGCGTTCGTCGTGCTGCTCTGGAAGATCTTCGCCTCGATCCGGCACCACTGGTTAAGCGGGACCGAGCCGGTCTGCTGCGCGTAGGAGGTGTTGACGCCGCTGTTGTTGCCGATCGACAGCCTGCGCGAGGTGTCGATGTACACCCGGAAGGCGTTGTAGATGAAGAAATCTTTGCTGGTCGGCGACGCCGTCATGTAGACGTACGCCCGCAGATACACCGTCCGCGTGACCGTGGAGACCGAGAAGATCCACTTGAGTTCGTTGCCGGTGGCGCACTGGGCGGCCATCGGCGCCCGCGCGCCGGTCGCGAACGTGTTGGAGTAGATGGGGCTGCCGGTCGTGCCGGTGAATGCGTCGCCGTTGGTGCCGCCCGAGTTTCCGGTGGTGATCGTGGTGCCGTTGCTGCCGCCGGAGAACGTGTTGGTGAACGTCGTCACAGCCCGCCCCCCAGCTCACTCATACGGGACCAGAGCGGAGCCAGGCGACGTTTCCACAGGTTAGGGCACAAGATCCAAAGTGAAGATCCCGCCTGCGGCCCAGGTCACAGCCAGGGTTCCGTTGCTCGTGGAGTAGCTTGCTCCAAGGTCCACCAGGATGATCGCGTTCTTCCCCGCCAGCCCGTCGGCGTAGATAAGCACACCGCGCACACCGGACAGGGTGCTGGACGCCCAGGACAAGTCGGCCGCGTCGAACGTCAGCACACCCGAAGAGCCGGTGACCGTGGTCGAGGTAACCGTGACCCCGCCGGCCGTGTAGCCGGTGCCCGTGATCTCCGTGCCGGAGAACACGCCGGCGCCGTAGGCGGCGCTCGCGGCGGCGGCATCGTAGTTCGGCGTGATCGTTCCGGGGTAGAGAGCCGCCTTGAGCTGCGTCTCGCTGGACAGGTCCACGCCGAGCTGGGTGTCGTCGAAGATGTCGATGATCGTGGAGACGAACAGGCCGGATCCGTTGATGGCCATGGGTTAGTCCTCCTCGACCTGGTAGGCGTCGCCGCCGACGGAGACGCCGTCGGTGCGGGTGAGCGCGCGGGCGTCGCGGAGGGCCTGCATCGCCTGGTCGCGGGCGGCCTTGGTCTCCTCGTTCGGGTTCGCGTCGTAGGCGGCCTTGGCTTCGGCGAGGTCGGCTTCGAGCCCGGCGAGGGCCTCAAGGGCGTCGGCCTGGGCGCGGAGCTCGGCCACGCGGTCGGCGGTGGACATTGGGGCCCTCCTTGCTCGGGAGAGGTGGGGTGTTCGAGAATTGTTCGAATGCGCAGGTATGCAGAGCCCGCGAAGGTGCAGGTCAACCAGGACGGCGAACCCGCCCGGTTTCAGGCGTGGGGCCACACGCATCTGGTGGTGGAGGTTCTCGGCCCGCACTGGGAGACCCAGCTGCCGTGGTGGCAGCCGGAGCATGCGGGCAAGCCGCTCGACCGGCTCACGGTGCGGCACTGGCGGGTGCGTGCTCGCCGGGCGCGGCGGAATGCGGTGGTCGAGCTGGAGCAGCGCGCTGACGGCTGGACGCTGGTCGGCGTCGAAGACTGACCGCGCAGCCAAGGTGGTGTTCGGCTCGCCGCCCGTGGGCTGTCGTTCGGCGAGCGAAGCAGGGTGGGGCGGGCGCAAGCCCCGGGATCCCGGTGAGCCCCCCAGCTCCGAGATCAGGGTGCGCCCGCCCGGGCCGCGCCGGTACGGGGAAGGACCGGGGCGACCGTGGCGCCGGCCCCGGGGCGAGGTGGGGCCAGCGCGTCTTAGGCTGCGAGGGCGGTGGTCCGGCGCGCAGCGCGCAACTGGTCGCGCTCCTCAGGAGTAGGAGGCACTGGTTCGCCGCGGTGCATGCAGCCGTCGATGAACGCCAGGTCGCGGTAGTCGAGGTAGGTCTTGCGGCCTACGGTGCCGATGCGGCGCGCGGCGTAGCGGGTGACCCAGTCGCGGAGTGTCGAGGGTGACCGGTCCAGGCGCGCGGCGGCGGCCGTGTAGGTGATCGGCTGGGGCTTGTCGTCGTCCACGGGCGGCGTGTTCACCCCCTGGAGATGCGAAAACCCCCGGGCCGGTTGGGCTCCGAGGGCACTGATCACCACTTTCAGTTGCCTACTGTCGCACCTGGTCAGGGTGTTGCGCAAGTTCTGTGTGCGACTACCCGCCGAGGGCTCAGCCCTGCCAATCAAGGCAGGGCTGAGCGGGCGTCACGCCTCTTATCTGCCGGAGGCGCCGATCTGGGCGATGGTCCATCCGCTGATATCTGCGAGACGGATCCTCCAGATCGCTCCGGTACCGCCCGGCAGGCGGTCTCCGGTGACGGGGAAGGCATCGATGAGGTGCAGGTACTCCGGGAGGTCCGGCTCGGAGTCGGAGTCGAGGCCGCCGGCGAGCGCGGCGGCGCGGTAGCGCTCGCGACGCTCCTCCGCACGCTTGGCGATACCTGTGAAGAAGACTTCGAGCCCTTCCCCCTCGGGTATCTCCTCGACTCGTGATCGGCGGATCTGCGTCATCACTGCATCGGCGTACTCTTCCGGAGAGACCAGAAGTCCTGTGATGATCGCGCCGTTCACGGCAAGGGTGACGCCCATTTGCCCCTTCGCCGTGTCCACGGCGAAGACCAGGGCCCGGAGTACTGGGTCGGTGGTGCTCATGGGGTCAGGGTAGAGATCAGGACCGACAGTTTTCCCGCCATTCACCTGCCGATGCATGCAGCCTGCGCGGCGGACAGAGCGTTCTCCTGGTCGACGGCGCCCGTGTCGAGGTTCCTCGGGTTCATGGCGGTGGCGGCCTCAACGATCCGCCAGGCGACGTTGCCCCAGTCTCCGGACAGGTTCTGCACCTTCAGGGCGGCGGCTTCGAGCGCGGCCTGGTGCCTGGCCTTCCAGACGTCGGCGACGCGCCAGGGGTGGGCGAGCTCGGTCTGCAGGGTGTTGTCGTTCTGGCGTTTGGCTTCGCGGGCCGCGTCATCGTAGGCGGTGATGAAGGTGCGGCACGCCTCGGCGATGGGTGCCGGGGTGCGGTCGGTGTCGAGGAGGCCGGCGGTGAGCAGGATGCCAATAGTGGCGGCGCCGGATAAGGCGGCGGTGACGACGATGGTGAGGATGGTCTTGGTGGGGGCGTTCACTTGCGCTCCACGTGCTTGAGCATGGCGGTGAGGATTTTCTGGGTGGCGTCGTCTCCCAGCTCAGTGGGCGGGTACACCTGGTCGCCTCGTTCCATCCATGCCAGCGTGCGGTGTTGACCGGGCTGCTCGCGGATGCATAGCCGGTCGCCGTCCTTGTAGGCCCAGCCGGGGAACAGGTCGGCTACGACGTGGCGCAGGGCGTCGTTGATGACGGCCTGGATCGTCGTGGGCTCCGTCATTGCGCTACCTCTCCCTCGCGCCGTTGCCGTGGGGCTGAGGATCATCCTCCTCCCGGCGGTCTCGGTGCGCTGGCGAATACGGCTACTGGGCGGGTTGCTGGAGCGCGGACGAACCTCCCCCAGGGTTCCGATAGCTTGCGGGAACTTTCGTTCTCGGGGGTGATTCTTCAGGCGCGCGGAGCCCGTTTTCATGCCGCTGTGAATAGGGTCAACCAGCGTGATGGGTGACGCGGTCGCCACCGAACGATTTTCAGATCGGAAAGAGTTGCCGTGGAAACGCGGAACCCGGGCGCTCGCCGTACGGCGGGCATCCCGGGTTCCTCAGCGCGATGCGTAAGCGCGATGCGTAGCACCTTGGCCGCCGAGCGGCTTGGGCCAGCGCGTCGGCCCATCGCCGTAAACGCTACTCCTCGGGTGACCACCGCATCGCGTCGCCGCCCAGCTCCCACTCCTCGACCAGGCCGTCGATGTCGTCCAGGAGGTCATCGACATCGCGATCATCGACGTCGCCCGGACCCAACCAGCCCGAATCGTCCACCGGGGAGGCGAGGACGACCGTGCTGGCCCAGGTGATGTCGCTGCCGTACAGCACCGGCGGGGTGGCGGACGGTTCGCCGGTCACGAGGCAGATGCTACTCGTCGAGCACCGCCCCGACCCCACCGGGCAAGAGCAAGGTGGACCGGAGCTCCGGCTCGTAGACGAACGTCCACTCGGTCACGTCGCCGCGCCGCTTCTTCGTCACCGAGTCGAGCGGAACTTTCGGCAGCGGCACGGGGGCGGACTTCACGGCGCGTGCGGCGAGCAAGAGCGTCCGACGCCGGACGTACCACTCGGGCAGCCAGGCCCGGGCGGTGGCCACCAGCTCCATGCGGGTCCCGCCGTACACGCCGCGGTTGACGCTCCAGTGCTTGAGCTCCACGAGGGGGGTCATGCCGCCCATCATTCCCCGTCCGGGAGTCGCATGAGGCGGCCGTCGCGCACGACGTACCGACGGAGACCTCGGGTTCGTCGCCATCCGTCCGGGCTGCCCGGGATGATCGTCAGCCAGCCGTCATCCTCGTCGTCGTCGCGGCCTTCGGCTGCGTCGCGGGTGATCTGCTCGGCCTCGGCGATGGCCGCCCGGGCCTTGGCCCGCTCGGACATGCGCTGCTCCCAGCCCTCGTCGCCGCGCTGCTGCCCGGTCATACCGTCCTCGCCTCCGGCTTCGGCCACGGCTGGATCCACTTGCCTGGGCATTCCTCGTCGAGCCGCTTCGGCTCGCAGTGATGGCAGATGGATTCGCCGCAGACGGTGCAGCGCGGCCCGTTGTGGCCGATGCCGGGCTCCTCGACGTCGAAGGCGAAGTCGTCGATGTCGCCGTCTTCGTCGCGCTGGAACTGGTGCTTCGCCATGCGGCCCATCATCCTGCGTCCGTAAGCACCTCGTCGGCGGTGGAGGCCAGCAGCGCGGCGGCGGCCGAGATCTCCCGCACCTGCTCGGCGGGCAGCTCCGCGAGGGCGGCACGCAACTGGTCGAGGTCGCCCCGGTAGGCCAGCCCCATCGCGCCGGACGCCTGCATGGTGCGCTGCACCAAGGCGAAGCCCTCACTGAATCTCGTGAGGCCTTCGGCCATCATCTGGAAGACGTCAGGCAGCGGGGCCTCCGCGTCGAGCTTCGCGAGCTCGCGGGGATTGGTCCACAGGTGTCCCCTGTCGTCCCACTCGACGTTCACGGCGACACACCAGCCGGACACGTCGCCGTCGTAGACCTGCCCTGTCCGGGACTTGCCTTCGGGGCGCGGGGCGACGGTGCCGGCCCAGTCGTCGCGGTATCGGTGGCGGACGCGGGTGCCGACGGGGAGCACCTCAGGCGCCTGCTCGATTGTGAACATCAGACTTTCCTCCAGCCGGGGATCCACGCCCCGTCCTGCACCTGGTAGTCGCCGAATAGGGCCGGGCACTCGGCCCGCATGATCTCCCCGATGCGGTTGAAGACGAGGCGGATCTCCTCCTCCGCCCCCTGGGCGGTGCGGGCCTCGATCGTGTGCCGCAGGGTGCGGACGTTGGCCGTCCAGACCAGGCCTGTCGCCAGACCTTCGGGGGCGAAGCGGCGCATGAACGAGGTGCGGTGCTTCTTGTGAGCGAAGTCGACGCCGTCGTCGTCCAGGCCGAAGTGGCCGGCCGCCCAGATCTGGAACTCCTCCATCCGGTCGAGCATCTCGCCAGCGCGCTTCATCAGCTCGGCGTCCTCGCGCGCCCAGTCTGGGAACCAGAACGGCAGCTCGTCCAGGCGGACGAAGCGGAGGGACTCCTGCGAGATCGCCACCCCGGGCCGGTGGCGTACCAGCTCGTGGGTGAGCACCCGCGAGACGTTGTGCAGCACGAAGCTGAAGCTGAGGTGTTCGAGCACGGACCCGTGGGCGGAGGCGAGGATGTTGTGCAGGTACGCCTCCTGGTCGGTGCGCACCCTCGTGACGTTGGGGTTCAGGCCCGGCTCGAACGACCGGTAGCACAACCTGCCGGCGAACTCGGCGAGATTCTGAGCGTCGAACTCGCCGCGCTCCAGCCGCTCAAGCCAGGACTCCCCACCCACTTCGCGGAGGTAGCGGGCCAGCTCGTCATAGTCGACGGACGGTTTGCCGACGAGGAACACCTCGGGCTCAACATGGCGGGTCACGGCTCAATCTCCCGCTGCTCGTCTTCCCGCCACTTCCGCATCGCTTCCTCCAGCTCCTCGCCATCAAGCACGACGGCGCCATCCGGGCCGAGGATGTGCATCGGCGCGTGCGCGTTGTAGTCCCTGCCGAACACCTGGCAGGCCACGGCCTCGTCGAGGGACGCGTACTCTTCCTGGCCTTGGACTCCGTACCGCATGTAGACGGCGGCCCAAATGACGGACTTACCGTCCTGATCGATCACCTTGGTCGGCGGGCGGGTCATGGCGCCCATCCTTGCTGCCAGCCGGGCCGGTGACGATACCCCCGGGCGAGCAGGCGGACCGTACGGCATGGCCAGGAATCGCCGCTCCTCGGGTCGTGGACCATGCACACCTGGCGCTCCATCTTGAGCCCAACCCAGCCGGGTGCATGCTCATCCAGGATGGCGAGATCGGCCTCGCAGCGGGCGACCGCATCGCGCGGGAGGTTGGCCTGGATGTGCTCGGCCTCGGCGTCGAGTGCGCAGTCCCCGGCGTACTGCGCGGCCCACTCCACGGAGCTGTCGTTGGCGGCCTTTGCCTTGGCGAGGTCGCCTTCGATCGTGGCGCGGAGCCAGGTGATCAGCTCGTTCACGACGCCTCACTCTCGGGCTGGATGCCGTACTTCGTCGCGAGGATGGTCAGGGTGGGGATCGGGAGGAACTCGTCGTCGCCAGGCCCGTAGTAGCCGAGGTGCGCGTCGAGGAGCTTCAGGTCGGCCTCGCAGTCCCGAATCACTTGGGAGGGCTGGTTGGCCGCGATGTGCTCGGCGTCGTGGTCGTCGTGGACCCATTCCACGATCTCGTTGGTGATGTGGCCAACGTGGATTACGCCGCCTGCTGCCTCCCATTCGCCCTGTGTGGCGGCCTTGGTCTTGGCCAGGCGGCTTTCGATCTGGGCGCGTAGCCGGGTGATCGGGTCGTCCATCACATTCCCCCTAGAACATTCCCGCTGGCCAGCACGAGCTGGCCTCGGCCCAGGTTGCGCCGCAGTCGAGGCACTGCCGTCGCTGGTGCCGATCGCCCATCGCGGTGACGTCGATCGTCTGGTGGTGCGGGCAGTCGAGCACACCGCTGCCGCGCAGGCCGCCGACAAGGTCAGTAAGGATGCCGTGGATCGCGGCGGTGTCCGCGCGGAGCCCGGCGTAGGCGGCCGACGAGGTGAGGACCGAGGTGGGGAGCTGGGTGTCGCAGGCCGGGCACAGGGCGGCGAGGGTCTGGCCGGTGACGGTCGAGGTGACGGGCATCGCGGCCGGGTGGGTGCAGCCGGGCCGAACGGCCGGCGCCCTCCTGGTGGCCGGGCGCGGTGACCCCACCGGTCGGGCCGCCCGCCAGACGAGCAGCGCGGCGGCGAGCAGGGCGACGGCGAGGACCGCGCGCCGCCAGTCCTGGTGGGCGATGGCGAACACGGCGGTGACCATGGCGAAGCCGGTCGTAGAGCCTGCTGCGATCGCGGCCAGCGAGCGGAGGCGGCGAGCGCTCATGACTGGTGCCTCCCGTCGAGGTCGGCTTGCAACTCGGCCAGCCGGGCCCGAGCACGCATGCGGGCGGCGTTCAGATCAACGACCGCGTGCCGGGTCGCGTTCCGCGTCGCGGTCTGCCGGGCGAACATGTCCTCGACCGTGTCCAGGAACCGCTCAATGTCAGGGTCGATCACGCTCGTCCTCCTGGTCGTAGGCGAGCAGCTGCGCCGCCAGCTCGCGCCGCTCCTCGGGTGTCAGGCGGACCGGCCAGTGGCCGGGCAGCAGCAGGACGTCGTCCGAACTGAGGCAGGGGACGACGGTCACGGGGGCGGGAGAGGGCAACACGACTCCCCCATTCTCCCCTGGCCGGGCCGGTCACGCGGAGCCTTCGGCGCCGCAGGCCGGCTCGTCCTGAGTGCCGATGCAGCGCCAGAACTTGGGCATGGCGTGGCGCTCGGGTGCGATGGCGGGCAGGGGCCGGCCGCCGACCGTGGCCGCGGCCTTGCCGGCCCGCTCGACGATGGTGTGCTCGACGTGGATGCTGCCGCTACAGGACGGGCAGGGCGGCCAGGGCAGCGTGAGGATCTCGGCCTCAGTGAGCGGCCGGTTGTACGGCGCGCGGAGGATGAGCCGCAGGGTGTCGGGGTCGATCCGGATCGGGTCCACCACCGGGAGGGTGCCGGCCGTACGGGTCTCGGCGTCATCCCGTGGGCCGGGGGTGAGGACCTGGTGCGCGACGGCCGACGGCAGCGACGACTCCAGCCGCGCGAGGTCGGCGGCTTCGGCCTGTTCGCGTTCGTGCTCGTCGTGCTCGGTCTCATAGATGATGTTGCCGCAGGCCCCGCAGGCGTAGTAGTGCCGTTCGTCGTCCCAGGCGACGCGGCGTTCGCCGCAGGTGGGTCGGGGACAGCGGATCGGCGAGCTGGTGCTCGGGCGGGCGTCTTTGTTGAGGTGCCGGAGGATGCGCTCCCAGTTGAAGACCTTCCGCGGCAGGCCGGTCATGTCCTCGTGGGCGAGGATGTCGGCCAGGTGGTCGGCGAGCCAGCCGATGGTGCGGGAGCGGGGGTGTGAGCCGCGGGGGCCGACCGGGGTGGTTGGGCGCGGTTGGTAGCCGCGCAGGGAGCGCCATTCGTCTTCGACGTCGAACAGGTCGCCGACGAGGCGGTCGAGGATGTCGGCGGCTGGGGACACGGAGCCGGAGGTCTTGGAGCCGGAGACGCGGCCGTCGCCTCCGCCGCCGCGGGCGCGGTGGCCGTCGCTGGTGGCGGCGAGTTGGGCGGCCTGCGTGTCCAGCTCCAACAGGCTGCGGCGGGTGGCGGCGATGTCGCGCTCGCAGAACAGCGGGTTGCCGGGCTTCCAGTAGATGGTGGGCTGGTCGGGCTCGGCCGGCGGCTCGCCCTCCTGGCCGTTGCGGAACCAGGTGTCGATTTGGTCGGCGTGGTCTTCGACGGCGCGCTGGTAGGCGGCCCATGTGGTGCGGTTGCGGTGGTTGCATCCGCCCATGCAAGCTCCGGCGGGCGTGTACGGGTCCGTGGTGGGCATTGTCGGCTCCCCGATTCGTTAGCCTTTGAGGTGCCGGTGACGTCGGTGATTGGCTGTTGGGAGGGGTGGCCCTGGCGGGGGCTGCCCCTTCCTGCCGTTTTAAGGCGTGGGCGTGTGCGGGTGTTCCTGCCGGTGCGCGGTGAGCTGGGCTTCGGCCTGGCGGCGCTTGCGCTTCTCGACGATGTAGGCGAGGGCCCAGATGGCGACGGCGGCTTCGGTGAAGGCGAGGTGTCCGCCGGGGCCGAGGATGAAGTCCCAGGCGGCCAGGGCTGCGCCGGTGACGACTTGGAGCACGGCGAAGGGGATGTCGAGGCTTTCTGGGCCTCGGCGGATTCCGGCGGCGAGCTGGGTCTTGAGGTTGGGCATCAGCGGTTCCTTCGGTGGTAGGTGGTCTTCATTCGGCGGGTGCGGGCTCGGTGCGCCTGCTGCGCGGCCCTGACCGGGGCGAGGCGTTTGGCGATGGCCCGCTGGGCGGCGCGGATCGCACGGGCGAACCGGCGGGTGTCGGCGGTGAGGCGGACGTGGACATCGGCGGTGCTCACGAAGTCGGCCCCTTGTCGCGGTTCGTGGGGCCGATCTCCCGCGTCATCCATGCGATGAAGGCGATGAGGAAGACGTCCAGGACCAGCGCCTGCGCATCCCGGTCCCGGACCGGGCCTCCCGCCGCGAGGTGCCAGATCGTGGCGCCGATGGAGACGAGCGCGCTGAGGATGCCCAGGGCCGCGAGGATTCTCAGGGCGATTATGGCGGTTCTCAGGTTCATCGCGACGTCGGCCCTTCCGGGGAAGCGGTCCCGGACAGGGCGCGGATCGCCTCCGAGATGAGCTTTCGGCCCTTCGTGTCGTCCACGTCGTCGAGGTAGCCGTCTTCGTCGAACGTGGCCTTGATGTGGCCTGCCCGGGCGAGGGCCGCGTACAGCTCGTACTGCCAGCTGGAGTTGCCGAAGGGGCGTTTGCCGTTGAACCCCTCGCCGTGGTCCCACACGAGGGAGAGGAGCGCGATCAGGTAGTCCCTGATCGTGGCGGCGTCGGCGTCGTTGGGCGGCATGGGCGTGTCCAGGATCTGGGCGCCAGTCAGGCCCTCACTCATGATCAATTCCTCTCGTAGCTGGGCGGGGGCGGTTGGAGTCGGCTTCGGTGTGGGCGCGCTCGTACTGCTCCTCGCCCAGGTAGGCGACCGGGCAGCCCTTGCCGTCGTCGCGCCAGCGGATGCCTTCGCCGGCCTCGAAGGTGAACGAGAAGCCGGTGAGTTTCGGCGCTCCGCGGTAGTCGATGCGGTCGGCGATCCTGCGTAGCAGTTCGGCGATACGGGGCAGGTCAGCCATTGTCGGTGTCCTTGGGGTGGGGTTCGTCGGCGCGGAGGGCGTTGAGCAGGGCCCGCTCGTAGTCGGCCTTGTACCGGTCGCGGCCTTCGGTGCGCATGGTGTCGAGGTCGGGCTGGACGGGGCGTTGGAGGACCTCGTCGAGGAAACCCATGTAGTGCTCGATGGCCGCTTGCCAGCACTCCGGCTGCATGTCGTGGTGAGTGAGATGCAGAAGGCAATCGCCGAGCATCGGCCCGTCCCCGTCGCCAGCGGGTTCCTTGCGGGAAGCTTCGTTCCCTTGGGTGATCTCGGGGGTTGTTACGGTGCGTGAGCTGGTCATTTGGCGGTCCCGTGTTCGATCTCGTCGGCCGCCGCGAGGAGCACAGCGACGATGCTGGATCCCTCGCGCAGGCGGTCGTGCCGGTCGATGAACCGCCGGGTGCCGGTCCGGAAGCCCTGGTCGTCGTCGGGGATGCCGCGGAGGTGGGCGGCGATGCGGGCGCGCTCCTGGCCAGCGATAAACGGGGCGGCGGCCTCAAGGGCGGCGCGGGCGAACGCTTCCGTGTCCCACTCTCGGCTTTCACGGTGTTCGCGCCCGATCGCCTCGGCTGCGGCTTGGACGGCTTCCGCCGGAATGTCAGGCATGGGGGTCTTCCTGGTGGTCGTGGGTGGTGGGGATGCGGGCGGCGTGGTAGGCGACCGCTGAGACGCCGGCCTGGTCGAGTTGGTGGCGGGCGTGGTCGAGCAGCGCCACGCACAACGCCCGCTCCCGGGCGGGCATCGTGGTGAGGTCGGCCCGGTCGAGCTGCACGATGGAGCCGTCCGTGCCCAGGTAGACCAGCGCGGGCCGATCCACCGGCAGCACCGCGCCGGGCTCAGCCTCCGCAGGCGCAGGCGCGTCGGGGGCCGGGTGGCCATTCAGGACCGCCATCAACGCGCCCGGTCTCCAGCCGAGCACCCGGGCCGCGGCCTGCACGGTGCGGACGCTGACGGGTGTGCCGGCTTCGAGGCGTTGCCAGGAGTTCAGGGATAGGCCTGCTCGTTCGGCGGCGGCTTGTTGGGTGGGGATGCCGAGCTGTTGGCGGCGTTCGCGGACGGTGCGGGCGAGGGTGGGCCAATCTCCGGAGGGGATGCTCACTGGGCACCGCCCTTGGGCATGGCGGGCGGCGGGGTGGTGAGCACGTATGTGCCGGTGTGCTGGACCCACTCGCCTAGGCCGGCACGAACAGTCGGCCGCCCATCCGGCCCGGGGTGTACTCCAGCGTGCGGGCGAACCACTGGCCGTGCAGGTCGTACAGCTCCAGGCGGCGCGTCTCCTCCGGGGTCATGTGCTGGGTGCGCATCCAGTCGAGCAGCCGGTTCCAGGCGGGGGTGCCTTCGAGGCCGTGGGTGTCGGGGTCGCGGGAGTCGTACACGAAGGTCGGGGTCGGTTCAGCCACGGCCGGTCTCCTTCTCGTAGCGGAAGATGATCTCCTCGTCGGTGGCGAGGACCTCGACGACGTCGTCCCACCGGGCGCGGTCTTCGCCGAGCTCCTGGTTGAGGACGGCGATGACGCGGCCGACCTGGCCCCAGTTCGTCGGGTTGGGCAGGGCGTACTCGACCCAGGTCTTCGTGCGCTCGCGGCGCGAGTAGTCAGCCACGGCGGGCCTCCGATCGGTCCAGGCCGAGCAGCTCGTACGCGTTCGACCACCCGGCCGGGGTGAGCTGGTAGAAGCGGCGGCGCGGGTACGGGGCGTTCTGCCAGGTGCCGGTGATCCAGCCTTCGAGTTCGAGCTGGTCGAGGCAGATGTACACGCGGGCGGGGCTGATGCCGGCGAGCTGGGACAGGATCAGGCCGGACAGGTTGGTCGCGTCCGTCAGCAGGGCGAGCAGGACGCGGCGCATGGGCCGGGTGCCGGTGATCCCGGCGAGAGTGCGGGGCTTGGTCAACAGCGACATCGGGTCTTCTCTCGTGGTCAAGGGGGCTGGTGGCGGGCCCGCGGCCGGCGGACCCGCCACGGTTGGTCACTCCGGCTCGGAGCCGTCCTCGTTGATCGGGTAAGCGTCGGAGTAGCCGGCGCTGCCGTCGTCGGTTTCGATCCACTCGGTCACGGGTTGGCCGAAGGCGGCGACGAACTGATCGGCGACGTTCGGGGCGCCGATCCATCGCTGGGCGACGGTTGTGCCGTCGGGGTGGACGATCTCGACGGTGACGTAGGTGCGGGGGCCGGTCGGCATGGGTGTCTCCTGCGGTTGCTGGTGCAAGTCGCGGGGCACCCAAGCACAAAACGTCGTTAACGTCCTTGTGCAGGTCAGGAGGGGTGAACATCGCCTGGCTTCATGTTCGCCGAGGGTCATGTTCGGCGTGAGCATTAGGCCTCGCCCCCGGCTGTGACGGCGGCGATTTGCTGCGGGACGATCGTGGACAGCCAGCCCGGCCACGCGGCGCGGACGGCGGCGTCGAGGGCGGCGGCGAGCCGCTCCCCCACGGTGCCTTCGCGGCCGGCGGTCTCGGTCACCAGCCCCACCACGGCGAGGAGGAGGGCGTCGGCGGTGCGGCGGATCACCTCCGCCAGCTGCTGCCCCGTCTGCTCGGCGATCCGCACCTGCGCTTCGGCGATGCCCATGTCGTGCGCGGTCTTGGCGTAGCGGACGACGCGGTCGCGTTCCTGGCCTTCGAGGACGGTCAGCGCGCGGGCGGCTTCGCCGGTGACGTAGATCCCGATGTCTTTGACGGCGCCGTGGGTGTGGCCGACGAGCCCGGCGCCGGGGCCGAGTTCGGGGTCTCCCCCGCCGAGCCCGGCGGGGCCGCCGTCCGCGTCCTGGTCTTGGGCGTCGGTGAACTGCCGCTCCAGGAGGCCCGCGTACAGGTGTGCGCGCAGCCAGGACATCTGCAGCATGCCGAGCACGGCCTCGGTGTGGCTGACGACCGCCTGGCCCGACAGCGCGGACCACGCGGTGATGGCCTCGCCCTTCGCCTTCAGCAACTCGGTGGACTGCCCGCCATGGTTTCGGCACACCGCGGTGCCGCGAATCGCCGAGGCGTGGCAGTGGTCGCCGGGGCGGCGCTTGGAGCGCTTGGTGCACTCCCAGCGGTTGTGCTCCTCGCACCAGCGGGCCCCGGCTTGCCTCATGAGGTCGTCGCTGCTCAAGGGGTCAGCCACGAGCGCCGTTCCTGGGGAAGTCGCGGGCCTTGATCTTGGCCATGCGTCCGTCGGGGTGGTGCCAGACGATGCCCTCGTGGTCCCAGCCGGTCAGGAAGGCCGCGAGCCCGTCGTAGTCGCGGGGTGCGAGGGCGCTTCGCGGCGGAGGTTGAGCGGTGCGCAGCCGTGGCGCATGAGGACGTGGCCGTCGAAGCCGTCCGGGTTGCCGTTGACCTTGGGCCCGAGCAGTTCGTAGGTGCCCGTCTCGTGGGCCGGGGTGTTGGCGAGCGCCTCGTGGAAGGCCTTGGCGAACGAGGACTGCTCGACGGGCTCCCAGCCGATGGTCTTGCCGGTCTCCTCATCGGTGGAGATGGCCTGGAAGCTGGGCGGGGGCGTCTTGCCGGGCTTGACTTCGCGGCGGGCCCACCAGGCGCCGTGGTCGTCGAGCATGACGCAGGTGCCGTCCCATTTGACGGTGGGTGTGCCCTCGCCGTCGAAGACCCAGGCGCAGTCGGGGTTCGGTTCGCGGGTGACGTGCTTGGGGTTGCCGTTCCAGTCGCGGGTGAGGATGGTCGGGATCTTTTTCACGGGGCTTCCTTCGCGGGGCTGTGATCGTCTGTGCGGGTTTCAGGGTCCGGACACACCGGGGGTTGGGGGCGCGCGTCCGGCTCTGTGGCGCTCAGGGCCGCGTGTGGGGCTTCCGGGACCTCTGGGGCGGGCGGGATGTCCGCGGTGAGGATGAAGGCGATGCCGCGGTAGGCCTCGATCGCGATGGTGCGGGGGTCGCCCTGGACGGCGCCGCCGATGGGCAGGGTGGGCAGGTGGGTGGCGAACTGCTCGGCGAGCCAGTCCCGGTTCTCACCTCGGGTGTCCTCGATGGCCTTGGCGCGGGCTTGCAGGTGGGCGGCAATGCGGTGGCGTTCGTCGTCGCGGATCGCGGCGTGCTGGGCGGTGACCATGGCCGGGGTGTCGGCGGGGCTGCCTGTGGTGATGGTGCGGGCGGCCGTGAGAGCGGCGTCGAGGGCGTGGATCTTGTAGCCCGGGTGGGCGTTCTCGGCGACGACCGCCATGCGCTCCAGCAGGTCGGCGAGCGGGGCGCGGGCGTTCAGGAGGGCGGCAAGCAGTCCGGCGGGGACCGCGTCCGCTTCGGCGCACGTTCCGCAGTCCACGCAGGCTGCCAGGTAGTCGCCGCCGACTTTGACGATGTCGGCGTTGTGGGTGGCGGGGTGGATTGGTGTCGAGCGCAGCCGTGCGGCGGCGGCGCGGAGTTCCTCGGCGGTGGTCTGGTGGCTCATCGGGTGTCTCCGGTTGTCGTGGTGTCGGCGCGGCGGGCTCGCATGCGTTCGAGGCGCTGTGCGTCGGTCGGTGGGGTCCACTGGCGCCAGCCGGCGGCCTGGGTCCAGCGGCGGGCGTGGAGACGCTGCTCGATGCCGCAGTGGGTGCAGCCGTTCGGCGAGGTCTCGGCCATCAGAACCGCCACCAGCCGTCGTAGCCGTCCGGGACCGCCGGGAAGGCGGCGAGCATCGGCCGCAGCAGCGCGAGGTGCCGCTCGATCACGTCGGGCGCTCCGGCTCCCCAGTAGGTGTCGCCGTCCCAGCGGCCTTCGCAGTCGCCGCCGTACCGGCCGTCGGTGAAGCGGTCGAGGAACTCGACGGCGTCGGCCGCGCGCTCGTCCTGGAGGTCCCGGAGGTTGCCGACACAGGCGGCCGTCACGCCATTGCGGCGGCGGAACCAGACGGCGTCGACCCGGCACCAGTAGGACCGTCGGCCGTCCGGGTAGGCGTTCTCGCTGGTGATACGGAGGCTGGTGAGGTCGACGGCGTAGGGGCGGCGGGAGATCAGGAAGCGGTCTTCGCGGATCATGAGCGGGCTCCGGTGGTCGTGGTGGTGGCGCGGTAGCGGGTGCTGAGGCGCTTGCCGAGGGCGGGGTCGGGAGCCCGGGTGATCTCGACGTGGCCGGCGTCGGCGAGGCGCTGCAACGCGGTCCGCGCCGTGGTGTTGCTGAGGCCGAGGACGCGGGCGAGGTCGTGGGAGGTGAACTCGCGGCCGGGGAACCTGGCGAGGTGGGCGGCGACGAGCTCGTGGGCGCGCTCGGCTGTGGCTTGTGCGGCGTGGGTGGTGGCCATCAGGCGGTTCCTCCGGGGGTGAGGCGGGGGCGGGGCAGGTGGACGACGTACGGGCGGCCGCAGGCGCTGATGCGGTAGCGGACGCCGTACGTGGCCGCGTGGTGGTGGACCTCGCCGCAGAACGGGCACAGGACGAGGGCGATGGTCCGGCCGCTGTGGGGCGAGGTGTCGGCGACTGCGGTCACGCGTGTGGTGACGACGCAGACTTCGGCGACGGCGGGGCGGCCGACGTGCCGGCAGACGGTGGCGCAGGGGGTGACCACCGGGAGGGTGCCGATGCAGTCGGCTGTCTGGTCTTCGGGTGTGGGTTGTCCGCAGGTGAGGCAGGTCGGGTTGCAGGGCATGGCGCGGTCTTCGGTGTCGCGGCGCGGTTGGGCGCGGTGCGCGGAGATCCGCGGGGTGGTCTTCGCCGGGTTGGGGGGCTCGGGCGTGTCGAGGGCGAAGAGCGTGTCTTGGGTGAGGGTCATGACCGGCCGCCTTTGAGGGGGCGGATGTGGTCACGCTGTGTTGCTCTTCGGTATTTCCGGTATCTCCGGTACGTGTCGTGTACCGGGGAGCGGTGTTGGTCACCCTGTGGTGCCCTTAGAGGGTAGATATATATACATAGAGTAGTTTGATCTTGAAACCCCTTACTCTTTAGGGACTCCCCTACAGGCTTCCTGACCAGCCTTATCCGGTATGTCAGGGCCCTTCCCGGTATCTGTCCGGTACTTCTCCGGTACATCACGCACTGTGACATCCGAAGGTCCGCCACTCCCCCGCACCCCGTGATCCGGAGTGCCAGGGATACCGGAGATACCGGAAATACCGAAGAGGCGAGTTTCCGCAGGTCAGCATGCGGTTTGCTATCCGGTACCCACATACCGGGGAGATACCGGAGATACCGGAAAGCACGTCGCGGACAGTGAACAGTCACAGCACCCTCCCAAGCAGTTCCGGATGCGGCACGAACAAGGCCGTCGACAGCCGCCGCCCATCGGCCCCCGCGCGCTCGACGGAGGCGATCCAGCCCTGCGCGGCCAGCGCGACGAGGGCGGCCTTCACGCCCTGGGCCCCGTGCTGCTTGACCCAGGACCGGCCGCGCAGCTCCGCGCGCACGGTGTCGACGGTGAACTCCTCCACCTGCTTGCGGCGGATCCACGCCAGCACGTGACCCGCCGCCTCCTCCACGGGCCCGGCAGGCTTGTCCTCCCGAGGCACGAGCACGGACACGGCGTGCGGGATGGCCCAGTCGGCGATCGTCAGCGCGTCGGCCATCACAACCTCGTCCACGGGCTCCTCGGCGGGTCTCCCGGCGGCCAGGTGCAGCAGCGCGGCGATGCGGTAGACGAGTCCCTCGAGCTTCTTGGCCCAGCCCTTGATCGGGGCCAGATCGCCGGAGTCGGGGTCGACCCGCTCTTCCAGACGGCACCGCCACTGAAGGTGGAGCGCCTCGGCGTGCTCGCTGATCTGCATAGGCACGGGCGGCTTCGGGGCCCCGTCGTCGTCGAACGGGCGGCCGTTCGGCAGCACGGCGTAGAAGGCCCGCCGCACGGTGGCGCGCCAGGCGTCGACCAGGTGCGGCGGGACGCGCGGCGGGTTCTTGTCCCGGCGGCCGGCCAGCGATTCGGGGTTGGCCAGCAGGAAGCGGTTCATGAGGCCGCGGTCGGCGACGGCGGCGGAGTTCACGGCATCGGCGATGACGACGGGCTGGACAGCCAGGGACAGGGACAGGGAGGGGCGTTCGACTTCGAAGGGGTCGCGGGTGATGCGCTCCAGCCGGTAGGGCTCGGAGGTGTCGAACGCCGTGAGCACGAGCTCGAGGTTCGGGATGCCCTTGTTGTAGCGGCCGGACAGGGTGCCGAGGAAGCCGCCTTCCGCGGAGATGATGCCGATGTGGCCGCCGGTGCGGTGCATGATGCGGCCGAGGACTTCAGGGGTGACGTCTCCGGCGAGCAGCTGCGGGCGCGGGGGCGGGGTGTTGTCGGCGATCTCGGCCTTGACGGCGTCGAGTTCGGCCATCAGCTGGGTGCGCTTGGCCCCGGTCGCGTCGGCGATCTTCGTGATGAGGCGGTCGCGGGTCTTGACGGCGATCTCGTAGTGGTCGGCCATGTCGCCGTAGGAGTCGTCGTACTCCCGGCGCAGGTCGCGCTCGAGTTCGTAGATCGGGGCAGTGACGGCACCGACGGCGGGCGACTTGCCCTCGCCGGAGTCGGCGATCGCGGCGAGGAACAGATTGAGGGCGTTCTCGGTCCACTTGCCGGTGATGGTGGCGTGGCCGCCGACGAGGGTGGCGAGCGCGCCGAACACGGCGAACGACGGCAGGTCGACGGGCACCTGCATGTAGGTGGCGACGGCTTCGACGAACTTGCCGACGTCGCCGGGCAGGGTGTGGACGGGGAACGGCGGCAGCACGGTGTGGCGCTCGTCGTCGCGGGGCGTGGTCCAGGTGTGGTGGGCCAGGACGTCGCGGGTGACGAACACGCCGCGGAGCACGTCGGCTTCGTCGGCGGTGGCCATCATCTTGCGGACGTCGACGGTGCCGTCGGGTCCGACCTCGGGGGCCTGGTCGTCGGGGGCGGTGGGCCAGGGGATGTCGGGCTCCCAGGGGCGGATGCCGCAGCGGTTGCGGATGTGGTCGAGAATCTGCGGGCGGAGCGCGCGGGCGGCCGGTCCGGCGGTGGGGTCGCCTGCGGCGGCGGCGCGCAGGTCCTTGGCGGCGGCGGTCTCGTCGCCTCGGTAGTGCAGGTGGGCGAACAGGCGGCCGTGGGTGAGCTTGTTCCCGCCGCCGGTCGGCAGGCCGGCTTCTTCGGAGTGGACGACGGCGACGGGCACGCCGTGGTAGCCGCAGCGGGCGGAGTACTTGGAGGTGCCGCCGGGGCGGAGCCACAGCTCGGCGCCGTCGCGTTCGGAGCCGACGTAGGTCCAGCCTTCTGGTTCGAGCAGGTCGCGCCATTCGCAGATCTCGGCGAGCGCGTCGAACGGACCGACCGTCCCGGGGATAGCGGGGGGCGGTCCGCGGCCGGGGCGGCGGAGCCTGGCGGGCCGGAGCGACGGGGGTGGGCAGGGCGATGGAGTAAGCGATCTGCCGGAGCTGGTCCAGGGTGTAGGTGATGCCGGAGGCCTCGAGCACGGTGCAGGGCCGGCCGAGGCCCTCCACCTTGCGGTTGACCGTGCCGGGGATGCGGAGCACGCGGGACAGGTCGCCGACGCCTGCGCCGTAGTGGTAGCCGAGGCGTTCAGCCGAGGCCTTGATGATCTGCTGCCACCGCTCCGACAGCGCGCTGATGTCGGCGAGGTCGCCGTCGACGCGGTGGGGCTGCTCCAGGAGGTGCCAGGGGTAGAGGCCGCCGCCGGAGTGGATCCACATGGTGGGCTCGGGCAGGCCGGACTCGGCGATGATCCGGCGCCCCTCGGCCACGTCGGGAGGCAGCGGGCGCGTGATGTGGTCGTGGCTCTTGGGGCAGTCGGCGGGGCAGAGCTGGTGCTTGTGGCCGGGGCCGTCGATGTCGATGTCGGCCCAGAAGCCGGGGAAGGACAGGGAGATGTCGGCGCGCCGCGGCGGCCGGGCGGCGGGGTGTGGCCCATGGTGGTGACGCGGGCGTAGATGCCCTGCTTGCCCTGCCGGTCGAGGCTGTGGACGTAGCGGACGGCGGCGTTGATGCCGCCTTCGTCGGTCGCGAAGTTCGACCCGCCCCAGGTGTCGGTGGCGCAGATGTTGATGAGTCCGGCGGCGCCGCCGTGGAGCGTGGTGAGCCAGGCGCGGACTTGGTCGAGGTCGGCCGGGCCGACGGTCGTCGTCATGACTGCTCCGGCCGGGGTGCGCGGGTCATGGTCAGGGTCGGGTATCCGGGCCCGTTCGAGTGCTGCTGATTCGCGGTGGCAGGCCAGTACAGCGGGTGGGTGCCTCCGCCGGTGTGGCCGCAGCGCCAGCACTTGCCGTCAGCGGTGATCCAGGTCCACAGGCCGCAGTCGCCGCAGTCGGTGAGCCAGAGGTCGCCCCAGCCGGTGGTGTCGGGGGCGCGCCATGAGGCGGCGTCGCCGGGGCCGGCGGCCTCGAGGATGACGACGTGGATGTGGGTCTGCCAGCCGGGCCAGTCGACGGCGAGGGTCTTGGCGAGCTCGAGCGGCTTGTCCAGCCGCTCCCAGTGGGGTCCTTTGACTTCGGCCCAGGTGTGGAGGGTGGGGAGGTAGAAGTCGGGGAGGTAGTGCTGCCCGCTGGGCAGTTGGAGCGCGATGGGCTCGTACTGCCAGTAGATCCCCAGCTCGTCGAGCGTCGCGGCCCAGTCCGCCTCGAGGGTGGACCGGAACGTGACGCCCTTATAGGTCAGGGGGACGGGGCGGATGTTCAAGTGGGGGTGCCTTCCGTGCGTTCGCCGACGTTGTGGTGCTCGTGGCCCGGGGTTAGGGGCTGAGGTCGGTGAGCGTCCGGCGCCGGACGGCGGCCTGGTCGGGGCAGAGGTGGGCGCGGTGGCCGCGCTCGCCGCGGTTGAAGTCGTCTTCGCGGAGGGTGCTGCCGTCGGGCCGGTGGAGGCCGATGGTGTGCGGGCGGGGCTCGAGGAGCAGCCCGAGCGGTGTGGCCAGGGCGGGATTACCGCAGTCTCCGCAGGTCTGCGGCGTGTCTTGTGTCATCAGAAATCCCCCTAGCCCCGAAGTTACCTTGCTCTATCTTACGCCAAGCTACTTTGCGCTTGGTATGGCAAACTGACTTGCATGACACTGACGTGCGACGATGTGCGTATGACGACGGGCAATCTGATTGCGAAGCTGCGGGCACATCGGGCTGCCGAAGAGCGGCTCAAGCAAGCCCGTCGCGAGCTCGACGTGGAGATCACCCGCGTCGTGGACTCCGGCGAGTGGCAGATCATCGACGTCGCCGAGGTGACCGGCTGGTCGCGGGAGACCATCCGAGCGATCGTCAAGCGGGTCCAGCAGGAGCGCTGGGCCGAGGCCGACCGGAAGCGCAGCAGCACTCCGCCCGATCAGCTTGGCGAACTCTGACGTCTTCCCCTTCACGTCGTCCTCCCGCTGGTTGGTTGCGGCGAGGGCGGTTCGGCGTGTCCGGCGACGGCGGCCGGCGTGCACGACGGGCAGCGCGGCCCGGTGAGGTACAGGCGTACGCCTTGGGTGTTGCCGCAGTGGCGTGCCTCCGAGTCGCGCCAATGCGTGCAGGCCCGGCCGCCGGTGTTGGCGGCCGGGCTGGTGGGCGTGGGCTGGTCAGGCACCGGCGCCCTCGGTGCTGGGGGCCGGGGTGGCGCCGATTCGGCGGGCGAGGTTCGCTGCTGCGGGGTCGCCGGCGGCTTCGAAGGCTGCGGCGATCTCCTCGGTGACCTGTCGGCGGGCGGCGGCGGTGATGTGGTCGCGGTGCGCGGCGATGTGGCGGCCCACCTTGTCGGCGAGCCATTGTTCGTCGGGCTGGATGCGCACCACGGCGGTGTCGGTCATGAGGCCGCCTGGGTGGCGGTGGCCTTGGCTGGCCTGACGCGCGGGTAGCGGATGGCGTGCAGTTCGGCCTCGACGGCGGCCAGGCGCGCGGCGAGGGCGTCGGCGCGGGCCCGCTCCCTGAGGGCTTCGGCGCGGTCGCTGGTCGGCGGTGGTGGGGCTTCGACGGAGCGCTCGACGTACTGGCGCCCGCTGTCGGCGTCGGCCCGCTGGGCGAGGTGTGCGGCGGCGAGCCGGGCGCGGGTCTTCTCCAGCTCTTCGGCCAGATGGCCGCGCTCCTGCTTGCACCGGTTGAGGGCGTCTTCGAGGTCGGCGGCGCGGGTCTGGGCTTCGGCGAGCTGGCGGCGGGCTTCCTTGAGTTCGGCGTCGCGCGGGTCCGCCTCGGCGATGTACGGCGTGGCCGGTTCGTCGGTCTCGGGCCAGTCGGGGACGTTGAGCGGCTCGTGGAGGTCCTCGGCGTGGCGCCGGGCCCAGCGTGTGAGGAAGCTGCGGATCACCGGCCGACCTCCTGACGGCGCCGCTCGACGATCAGGAACTCGCCGATCAGCCGGTTGTGCCGGGCGTCTGCGAGCGCGTTGTGCTCCCCCTCGGCCTGCTCCGGCAGCCGCGGGTTACCCAGGCGCGAGACCTCCTGCATGAGGTCGCACGTGAACATCGGCACCCCATTCGGGAGGTCGATCATCCGGCCCCAGAGCTGGCACAGAGCCACGTGGTCGTACGCCCCGTAGTACGCCCACAGCTCGACGTCGGGTGTGGCGAGGATGAACGACTCGACCATGCGGGCGATCTGCGCACGCGACCGTACGTCGGGGTCGTGCAGGTCGAGGTGGCCTCGGCCCTGCGACGAGCAACGGTGTCCAGGCGGGCACGGGTCGATGGGCAGCGACGGCACGACGTTCTCGTACAGCCAGTCGTGGCGGACGACTCGGTCGAACGGCATGTCGGCGTTCACCGCGTACAACTCGCGGCCGTCCTCGGCGACCATGCCGATGCTGATCAGCTCGATCGTCCGACCGTCCTCGAGGAACTCAGTGTCGTAGTAGATCTTCACGAGGCGGCCTCCACAGATGCGAGCAGCTGGTCGAGCTCGTCGATGACGCGGGCGTAGATGTCGTGCTCAATGGAGGCGAGGCGGGCGGTGGGGCCGTCGGCGGTTTCGCGGTGGGCCTCGCGCTTCGCGCGGCGGGTGTTCCACTTCGCGCGGAGGGCGCGCAGCTGCTCGTGGAGCTCGGCGCGGCCCTCGGCCTTGAGGTCCTCGACATGCTTGCGCTGGGCAGCCCTGACGACCTCGGCCAGCTTGGCGGCGCCCTGCTCGTCGAGGTCGCCCTGCACCCGGGCCTGGCCGACGCCGGGCAGGTCGACGACCTCGCAGCGAATGGGCTCCGCGCCGTCGTGCTCGGCCTCGTGCCGCCATAGGGCGTCCCAGAGCGTCCCGAACTCGTACGGCGGCAGGTCGTCGGTGGGCAGGTCCTCACCGCAGTCCTGGCGGGGGCAGGTCAGCCCAGTGCCGCTGACGAGGTAGGTCATGGCCAGGTCCCATTCGGCCTGCTCCCGCGCCGCGGCGTCCCCCGTGTCGCCGGCGAGCAGCTCGGGAAGGACCTGTTCCCAGGACGTGAACCGCAGCGCGCGGTCGTCGACGTACGAGACGGCGGGCAGCTTCCGATTCGTCACGAGGAGGCGGCCCTGCTCGTTCCAGAACTCCATCGGGGCGTGCACCGGGCCCTCGACGCAGGCCTCGAAGCCGTAGGCCGCCAGCCAGCTTGCCACCTGGCCCGAGCTCCGACTGGTGTGGATGAAGACGGCGTACTCGGCCATGAGCGCGCGGAGGCCGTCGAGCGCGCCGGGCATCGGCTCGTCGTAGATGGTGCCGTCGGCCCAGCCGCGGGAGTAGGCGTGGATGACGCCGTCGAAGTCCACGGCGATGGTCTTGACGCGCTCAGACATCGGTCTTGGTCTCCTCGGGGTTGCGGAGGTCGGCCACGTTCACGCCGAGCTCGGCGAGCACTGCGATGGCGGCGTCGGCCGCGCCGGCGGCGGCCTCGTTCACCTCGATCTCGTGCGCGTCCTGGGCGATGGCGCGCAGGTGCTGGTGGATCCGCTCGTGGATGAGGGACTCGGGCTTGAGCCCGATCCCGATCTTGCGGAGGAACTCCGGGTTGATGCGTACGGTCGGCGCGAGGGAGGGCTTCTCCGGCGGAGCGCTCTTGGGCGCGTGTCGGATGAGGATCAGCGCCCAGTGCTTCCATCCGGCCAGGAGGTGCCAGACGGTGCGGCGCTCCATCTCGGGCCGGGCGAGGGTGGTCGCGAGCTTGGCGAGTTCGCGCATCGGGGTGCCGCTCATGCGGTCACCTCGCTTGCGGCGCAGCGGGCCTGCCGGGCGGCGTTCGTCGCGGCCTTGACCGCGTGCTGGTAGGCGCCCCAGTTGTCCTGCCGCGCCTGGTAGGTGCGGTGGACCGCCTGCTTGAGATCAGCCGGGACGAGAGTCCAGTCCGGGCGGCACATGAGCATGCCGATGGGGATCTGCTGGTCGCAGTCCGGCGCCAGAGCGCAGGAGTGCTCGAGTAGGCGGGTCATGGGGCTTCCTTGGGTGGGGCGGGGACGAAGCGGTCAGGGGTGGCCTTGAGCAGCCGTGCGCGCGGGTGGTGGGGTCGGCGGCCCAGACGATGAACCACTGGCTGGGCTGCCAGGTGGGGCCGTCGAGGTGTTTGGTCCAGGCGTCCCAGAGGTGGTCGCCGACGGCCGTGTAGTCGGTGTCGCGGTGCAGGAGGCGGAGGGCGACCTCGCCGAGGTCGTACCGCCAGGGGCTGGCCGCGACGGGTGTGCGCGGGGTGGTGTCAAGGAGGGGCAGCATCCGGGCGATGACGAAGGCCGGGCTGAGCCCCTGGCGGTCGACCCGGTCGCCGAGGCCCTTGGCCGTCATCACGTACGACCCGTCGGCAGGGAAGGCGAGGTCCTCCAGCACGACCTGTGGCAGGAGGATGCAGCCGTCCGGCCAGCAGGCGTACCGGCCGCCAGCCTGCTGGGGGTGGGTGACGATCGTGACCGTGGGCTGGTCGTGCGTCTGGGCGGCCTTCGCCATCCGGTGGAGGGCGGCCACGGTGAGGCGCGTCATGCCGCCGCCCGCGCTCGTGACCGCGCCCGGGCGGGACGCCCCGGGGCTGCTCCGGCCGGATCCGCGAACCGCACCATCGCGTTCAGCGCGTCCGCGTACGCCAGCGCGTACGGGGAGACACACGTCGTCCGGCCGGTCTCCCAGCCGACGACCGTCTTGTGGTCCACCCCGACGGCCGCCGCGACCTCGCGGAGCGTGACGCGCGCCATCTCGCGGATCCGACGGGCCTCCCCCGAGGCGCACATCGCGCGGACGTCGGCGATGCGGGCCAGGTCCTCGGGACAGGCAGGCAGACGGTGCTGGTGGGTCATGACGACACCACCGCCAGCCGCGGCTGCCGCCGGCCACCCGGGCACGGCTCCACCGTCGGCGGCTGCCCCTCCACCGCGCTGTGCGAGGCGAGCACGCCCTCCCCCGGCCAGAACCCGACGACCCGGCCGCACTCCCGGCAGGGCAACTCCTGCGCCCCCTGCCGGATCGCTTCCGCCTGCGCCGCCTCCCACTCGGCCCGCTCCCGGAGACGGGCGGCGGCCTCGTCCAGAGCGACCTGCTCGCGCAGGCGCCTGCGCTCCTTCGGCGTCGTCGCCGCCCAGATGCCCTCCGGGGCCAACTCCGGGTTCGCCAGCACGTAGTCCCGGCAGCGGGAGTAGACCGGGCAGGCGCGGCAGACCGCCTTCGCTTCCTCGATCTGGCGGGCGAACTCGCGGCCATACCCGAGCGGGAAGAACAGCTCCGGTGGCACGCTCCGGCAGGCAGGCTCGCGGCTCACGAGCTCACCCCTGACTCGGCCTCGGCCGCCACGACGACGCGCTCGTCGGCGCGGATCACGGTCTCCCAGCACTGGCCGCATGCGACCTTGCCGATGCGCCGGCGGGCGGTGTGCTCCCGGGCGTTGCACATCCGCTCGGCCTTCCTGGCGAGCGGGTGCGTGGTGGTGAGGAAGTCCGGCTCCCACGACCAGGTCCGGTCGTCGCCCTCCTTCTTCCGCTGCTTCTTGCGGAACTCGCGCACCGCGGTGACGGCCTCCCCCGCACTGATCTCGCCCTTGCGGACCTTGTCGCGGCCGGCCTCGTCGAGCTCGAGCAGGGCGAGGAGGTAGGAGACGGTGGACTGGGCGATGCCTGTGCGGGCGCTGATGAGGGAGTTGGAGTAGCCGCGGGCGCGGAGTTTGCCGAGGGCTTCGGCCTTTTCCATGGGGTTGAGGTCGCGGCGCTGGACGTTCTCGACCAGCATGACCTCGATCGCGACGGCGGGGTCGTCGACGTCGGGTCGGATGGTGACCGGGACGGTGGTGAGCCCGGCCTGGAGGGCGGCGGCGTGGCGGCGGTGGCCTGCGAGCAGTTCGTACGCCCCGGGCACCTTGGGGTGGGGGCGGACGGTGAGCGGCTGGAGTACGCCGTGCGCCTTGATGGAGGCGGCGAGTTCGGAGACGTCGCCGACTTCTTCGCGGATGTTGCTGGGGTTGCCCTGGATTTTGGTGATGGGCAGGTCGGTGGTGATCGGGCCCTCGATGGCGGCGCCGCCCGTTGGCGGGGTGGCCGGGGGCGCGGGCCGCTCGGCGGGTGTGGGCTTGGCGGGCTTCGCCGGCGGGACCGGTTCGGCCCGCAGGGCGGGGGCTGGCTCGCGGAACTGGATGGTCCGCGGCGCCTCGTCACCGAGCAGCTGGCGGGCCCACTCCAGGTGCTCGTCGTGCACGCCGTCGGGGATCTGGGGCTTGTAGCCGGGCCGGTTGGGGTTGTAGACGCGGCCGTTCTTGTCGACGAGCCAGCCGCGCTGGCCGTTGATGAGGGCGCGGACGCGGCCGATAGGCCAGCCGGTGTGTTCGGCGGTGGCTTGCATGGTGTGGCCGACGGCGAGGAGCGCGAGGGCCTTGGACATGTCGGGCTGGAGGGCGGTGGGGGTGGTCATTGGTCGCGTCCCTGCTTGTTGAGCTGCGAGCGGTAGCGCTCGACAGTGCGCTTGGACAGGCCGAGGCGCCGGGCGGCGTCGTGGATGCCGACACCGAGGCGGCGGAGTTCGGCGTAGTCCTCGATGCGGCTGGAGCGGATGGCCTGGAGGGCGGCGGTGGCCTTCGCGGTTCGCCGTTCGGGAGCGTCCGGAGTCGTCCGGAATCGTTCGGCGGCGTTCGGCATCATCCGGCCACCGCCTCGGGCCAGGCGACCTTGGCGAGCGCATCGCGCTGCGCCTTCGGCAGCTCAAGCAGCGGGTGACCGAGGTACTCCAGGCCCGCAGCCCGGAGCCACCAGGCGTCGACCTGGTTGTCGTCGCGGATGTCGAGCCCAGCGCGCTGGAACAGGGCCATGCGCATGTCCGGCTTGGTCGCGTTGCCACGGCCGGTCGCGAACTTCTTCAAGGTCGCGGGCGGCACGAGCGCGTACGGCACGCCGAGCTCCATGAGCGCGACGCGGACCGCCCCGTGGACCATGCCGGTGATGCCGGCGCCGTGGGCGTGCGTGGGCAGGTCCTCGATGACGGCCAGGTCGATCGGTGTCTTGGCGACGTAGTCGTAGGCGTCGGCGCGGACGGTGACCATGATGCGGCGAAGCCGCTGGTCTCCGTCGCTCGCGACGGTGCGGACGGTGGATAGGGGGCGTCCGTCCCAGGTGGCGATGCCGGTGGCGGTCATTGACAGGTCGAGGCCGATGACGCGGGGGGTGCCCGCCCCGGCCGTGGTGGCCGGGGCGGGTGAATCCGTGGTGGCTGGACCAGAGCGCACCGCGGACAGGGGTCCCCTGTCCTCCCCCCCGAGAGAGGGCAGGGAGATCTGGGAGGTGAGGGCGGTCATCGGCCGCCCCGATCCGTCTGCTCCGCCAGGTAGGCGGAGGCCTCGCTTGCGATGCCGCGGGCGGCGCGGCGGCGCCCGGCGAGGATGGTCAGGAAGACCGTGGCCGCGGAGGCGACGAGGCCGCTGATGGTGGCGGCGATGATCGTGAGGACGGTCATGCCGAGGGCGAACTGGTCGAGGTCGTTCACCGGGCACCGCCGTGGCGGGCGGCGCGCTCGGCGTCGAGCTGGTCGGCCAGGTGGTGGATGCGGCGGCCGGCGGTGATGCCGACGGCGCCTGCGCCGATCGCGCAGCCGCTGGCGAGGGCGGCGATCGCGGTGATGATGTGGCTCAGCACGTGGTGCTCCTGCTGATGCGGTCCTGAATGTGGTGGAGGGCGGGCGCCGGGTCGACGGCGTTCGCGTGGTCGCGGAGGATGGCGACGATGCGGGCGTCGAGCTGGTCGCGGGTGCGGCGGTCAGCCATCGAGGTCACCTGCTTCCTCGGCGAGCGCGGCGGTGAGCGTCGCGGCGTCGGCCTGGCAGGAGCACGGCCGGGGGCAGTCGCAGCCGCCGTACATCGCCTCGCCCGCCTCCCGCAGCGCCGTGCGCAGGCGGACCTGCTCAGGTGTCGGCTCGTCGGCCGGCGCGGGCTCGCCGGGGAGCCCCAGGGCGGCGGCCAGGTCGTCGACGAACACGAAGCGCTTGCCGTCCTCGTTCGTCCAGACCTTGGTCATCGCGACTTGGTGGAGCTTGGCCTCGGCCTCGTTGCAGCGGGCTCGGGCATCGTCGAGCATCGCCCGGACCCGGGCGAGCTCAGCGCGGTCGGCGTTGTGCTCCCGCTCCCGGGCGAAGAGCCGCTGCGCCTGCTCGGCGACGGTGGCGACGGCGTTGGCCCGTTCGGCGCGGAGTGCGTCCCACTCGGCAACGTGCGGGGGCGTGCGACCGGCCGCGCGCCACGTCTCGTCGGCGTAGTTCGTGCAGGGGTGGCATGACCCGCACGGTGCATCGAGCTTGGCCCGCAACCGCTCAACCTCGGCCAGCAGCTCGGCCGCGTACTGCGCCGAGTGCTCCAGCCACTTCGCCACCGGGTTGTCGATCCCGCGCACCGTGTCCGGGTCGTACGGGGCGCGCGGGACCGCCACGTCCTTCGCGGCCACGGCGCGGTCCTCGATCTCCCGGCACGGCGTGATCAGCAGGTATCCGTCCGGGCCCTTGACCGGAAAGGCGGGCTGCGCGCCGCGCATGCCGAGCCGCTTGAAGCCCATCACGTAGATCCACCCGGAGTGCTTGGTGGCGAGCATGGGGCCCTGGTGCTTGGTGTCGCCGATCCAGTGCCACGGCGGGGCGGGCACCGCGCTGAGCGCGGCCTGGATCTCGGCGAGGCGCTCGTCGGCCATGGGCTCGGTCATCGGCCCTCACCGCCCTGCGCGGACTCGTGCCGGTCGGCCAGGGCGATCAGCGCCGCGCCGAACTGGCGCGCCTCCGCCCACGAGATGTGACCCGACCCGCCGAAAACCACGTGGTCCGTCGCGAAGACGTGCCAGCCGAGCCGGTCGCCCCCGTCGAAGTGCGGGCCGTTCAGGTTCTCCGGGTTGTCCAGGTCGTACGGCCGCTCGGCCACGACCGGCACCTCGTCACCCTCCACGACCACCGCGCGGAACTCGCCCACCCCGTCGCCGTGGTCCAGCGCGAACGCCACGATGTGGCCGTCGGCGTGCGCGCGGATGTCCCAGTCGCCGCCGTCGTCGTACGAGCCGTTCAGCTCCGCGAGCAGGGCGGCCAGCGCCTCAGGGGTCGGAACACTCACGACGCGCCTCCGGCCAGCTCCACCCGGATGGCCTCGATCTTGGCCAGCGTCTCTCGCGCCTCCTGCTCGTACTCGCGGGCGCGGTCCCCCGTGTGGCCGGACCACTCGTCCGCGCGCTCCTGCTCGTACTTGCCGATGGAGTCCAGTGCGGTGAGGACGGCCTCCCGGGTCGCCCACGTCTCGTCGAGCACCGGCGAGGTGCCCTCGTGCAGGCAGTCGTCGACGTACGCCCGCACCGACTGGACGGTGGTGAACGCGTCCCGGTCGTACCAGGCGGCCTTGTAGAACATGGCCACCCGTTTCCGGCCGTGCTCGTCGACCAGGTGCGTCCACATCGAGTGGCCGGTTCCCTGCCGCCTCCATCCGGCCGGCAGCGCGGCCTCCCGGAACAGCGGGTCCTTGGGGTCGACCTCGCCGAGGACGAAGCCGAGGTTGGCCAGCTCGGCCGAGCCCTTGGCCGGGATGACCTCGCAGGCGGCGGACTGCATCGCGGCGGCGCCTTCGGCCTCCTGCTCCTCGATGCCGCCGGGGACGCTGTAGCCGTGGACGGCGGGGATGGGGATGACCTGGTCGCGGGTGTTACGGGGGCGGCTCATGCTGCGCTCCTGGTATTGAAGGCGGGAACGTGCCGGCCCTTGCCGTGCACCCAGACGTGAATCACTCGACGAAGCGCGATCACGAGTTGCCGTCCTGACCGATCGCCGCGTGCGACGCCAGGAAGCCGTCCATCGCCGCGCTCTTCGACTGGTCCAGCTCCCCCAACGGCGCCTCCGGGGAAGGCCCCGCGACCCGCACGTCCGTCACCGGCTGCTGCACGGGCGGCTGCACGGGCGGCTGCACCGGCGGCGTGGCCACCGTCGAGTCCGCCCGGCCCGGCCAGCAGATGTAGCCGTCAGGCGTCAGCTCCCGGCCGCCGTGCGTCCAGACTCCGGCCTCGGGGATCGCGACGACGACGGCGCCGCACCCAGTGCACGGGAGCGTGACGGTGATGTCGTCGGCGGGGTGGATGTGGCGGGCGGCCAGCGGGGCCGCGGCTGCGGCGGGGTGGCCGATGACGTCCTCGCCGAGCTTGGCCCGGTAGCGGTCGATCGACTTGCGGACCTCGCTGATGACCTCGCGGCAGGCGGTCAGCAAGTCGTCGAGGCGGGCCTCCTCGGGGAGCAACTCGGCGAGCTTGCGCTCGTTGTGCTCGATCAGCTCGCGGTACTGGGCGGCGGCGGCCGGGTGGACGCGGTGCCCGTTGGTGCTGGGCTCGGTAAGGTTGGGGTAGGACATTTTGATCTCCTGCTGAGGGTTTGGGACGGCCCCCGCCGCGCACACGGCGGGGGCGTTCTGCTGAGAAGGGCCGATCACGCCAGCGACTCCTGCCGGACCGGCGCGAACGGGATCAGCGGCCACTCGCCGCGCACGTCGTCGAACGGCTTCTGCTGCCGCCTCGCGGCCTGGTCAGCCTTGGCCTTCACCTGCAGCGCGTGCAACGCGGCGAGGTCGAGGCTCGCGAGGCCGGCCAACCGGCGGGCCACGTCGTCCTTGAATCCGCGCCCGCGCAGCCACTCGGCGCCCTGAGCGGCGTATTGGCCGATGCGGAACACCACGCGGGCGGCGGCGAGGGCGTCCTGGTGCGAGTCGTGCGCGCCGTCGAGGCGGACCCCGTAGTGCTCGCACATCGCATCGAGCTTCCGCGAGCCCTTCCGGAACGGGTCGACGTACTTGTCGATGACGTAGCCGTCGATCACCGTGCCGCAGGCCGCGGCCAGCCGGTCGCCGAAGGGCTCCAGCCCGTGCCGCCTCGTCTCACGGTCGAGCAGGGTGAGGTCGTATTGGAGGTTGAACCCGACGATCGGCAGGCCCTCGAACACGGCGGCCATGAGCGTGTCCGCGACCTGGGCGACCACCTCGGCGGCCGGGGCGCCGTGCTGCCGGGCGTGCTCGGTGGTGATGCCGTGCACGGCGGTCGCCTGCTCCGGGATGTCGGTGCCCGGGTTGGCGAGCGCCGTACGGATGGCCGGCGGCTGGGCGCCGGTGGTGTCGACGCGGGCGATGCAGGCGGTGACGATGCGGTCGTCGTCCACGCTGACGCCGGTGGTTTCGAGGTCGAATCCGGCCCAGTGGCCGGTCAGCCATGTCATGGTGATCGGCTCCTAGAAGGGGGGCTGGTCGAGGCTGGGAGCGGCGGCGGCCGCGGCGGGCTCCTTGAAATCGCCCGCCCGCAGCCGCTGCAGGAAGACGTCGAGCTCGGCCTCCGACGCGGCGTCCGGCGCCACTCCGCCCATCTCCCGGGCGAATCGCGCGGTGAGCTCGCTCATCGGCCACGGGGACAGCTGGACGATCTGGGACCACAGCAGGTCGGCGTCCGCCGCCTCCGCAGCGCGGGGGGCCGGCACGGCCGGAGCCTCCGCCGTGGCGGGCTTCGTCTGCTCGGCGGAGGCCTTGAGCCGCTTGCCGATCGCGGTCATCTCCGCGTTCTGCGCCTCGGTCGGCGCGATCCCCGCCCGGCCAGCCTCGTCCCAGATGACTTTGAACTCTGCGAACGTCTTCGCCGCCCGGGCCGGCGAGGGAAGTCCTCCGCAGACGGGACCGCCGACGGCCCGGCGGGGGCAGGCTTCGGCCCCTCCGATCGCAGCCTGCCCCTCCTCCGGCGCCTGGCCGCCGCCGATCGCAACGGTCTGCACCGAACCCGCCAGCACCTGACCGGCCGTCCCGCCGCGCAACTCGACGGCGACGACCGGGAAGTGCTTGGTCTGCCCGTTCGCCACACGGGTGCGCTGCTCGATCCGCAGCCGGACCGGGATCAGCGCCTGGTCTCCGATCGACCCCTTGAGCACGTCGACCGCGGCGGCCATCTCGTTGGCGGAGTAGTACGAGTGCGTCTCTACACGCCAGGCGCCGATGTCGGGCATCTCGGGCAGGATGACGTTCAACCTGGTCGTGATCTTGCAAGCGGCATCCTTCGGCGCGCGCTCCCAGAACGCGTCGCCCCACTGCTGCCGGCAGAAGCACGGCTGGTCCGACAGGGACTCGGTCATGCCGTCGCAGCGGCGCTGAGCCCCGCCCTTGGTCCACAGCTCGTACGCCTGGGACAGCGGGTCGCCGGGCGGGAGGATGGCGTCCAGGCTGTTGGCCTCGGTGATGACACGCCACTGGGCGGCGCCGTTGCCCTGGGGCTGCCACTTCTCGACCGTGCCGCCCCAGACCTCGGCGGCGGCCTGCACGTAGTGCTCGGCGTGGCTGCTGATGATCCAGGTCTGCGAGCGGACCGCGCGGGGTCGCTTGTTCGGGTCCTCGTTGGGGACGCTGTAGCCCGTGCGCAGGCGGCCGAGCTCGCGGGCCTGCCGCTGGAGGGTGAGGATTCGTCCGGACATAGGTCAGGCCACCTCCTGGGCCTGGCGAACACGAGTGGGGATGGGGAGCGCCGCGCCCACGACGGTCGGCGCGAGCTCGGTGCTCCACTCGGCGACCTGGAGGGCGTGGAGGAACTTCGCGAACACCTCGGGCCCGCACTTGACCGGGTAGACCCGGTAGCCCTCCGGGCGCAGGTGCAGCACGACGCCGACGTCGTGGGTCTCGGGCATCGGCAGGCGGGTGCCATCGCGCAGCCAGCACACCTCGGCGTGCCGGTATGCGCTCATCTGCATCCCGGCCTCGGGGTAGACACCCTTGAGCGTGCCGTCGGCGAGCCGGACGTCCAGCTCGCCGCCGGTCTTCGTGTCGCCGAGTGACGGCCGGCCGCCGTGGATGTACGGCGAGTGGAGGATGTAGTCGAGCTTCCCGGCGTAGCCGTGCTCGTAGCTGCCGACGACCATCTCCGAGGCCTCGAAGGTGACCTCGTAGTCGCGGACGAAGGCGAGGAAGTTCTCCAGGTAGGGCCGCATCTCGGGGTTGTCGAGGAGGTCCTGCGGCACGGGCGTCTCGAGGACGTGCGCTTCGATGATCTGGTGGACGGCGTCGCCGATGTCGGCCCGCTCGTCCTTCTTGCGGGTGTGCGCGCGGCGCAGCCAGTCGTACGCCTCGGTCGCGGTATGCGGCCGGCGGCTCGCGCGGACGAGCTGGGGCAGGTGCTCCATCGCGGTTTCGGCGACGAGGTTGCCCGCCCAGTAGGGCAGGGCGGGCTTGGGCACGCCGCGCTCGAGGATGCTGGTGACGCGGCGGAGCTTGGTGCCGGTGACCGGGTCGGTGTACCAGCCGCGGGCGGGCTTGGGGATGCGGGCGGTGCCGATGGGGGCGCCGGAGCCGGGGCAGGTGTCGCCGTTGTGCTTGTGCTTGCGGAGACGGCCGGTCTGGTTGACCTGGACGTCTTTGGTCTTGCAGGTGGGGCACTCGGCGCGCTGGGGCAGAGTCTCGGTCACTCGACGTCTCCGAGGTCGTAGTCGGCCTGTTCGGCGCGGTACTGGTCCTCGGCCCATTGGTCGAGCTGGGGGCCTCCGCGCCAGGGGATGCCGCCGACGAGGCGGGCGGTCGTCGCGGTCACCGGTCACCGCCAGCGGGCTCGTCGTCGGCCAGGTCCACCGGCACCGGCACCTCCGCCTCACGCACCGGGTACGTGACCGGCGCGTTCTCGGCGACCAACTCCCGCAGGATCCGCGCCTCCTTCAGGAGGTCCGCTTCGCCGCGGTGCTTGATGAACGAGGTGAGGACGCCGCGGACTGCGGCGGCCCGGTCCACGAGCAGCTGCTTGCTGGCCTCGGCGTACTCGTAGGAGGCGTGCCGGGGGGCGGTGAGGGACTCGCGGATCGCGGTCAGCAGCTCGCGCACGTCGGCGACGTCCACGCGGTCAGCCACGGGCCACCTGCCCCTCGGCCAGCGTGGCCTCGCCGTACTCGGCGGCCTCCCAGCGGCGGCGCGCCTCGGCCAGCAGCCGGTCCGCCTCGCGGCCGGCCTCCCGGACCCGCTCGTTGAACGGCTCGTCCCGGGCCAGGTCCACGATCTGCGCGGGGTCGATGTCGCACTTCCCGGCGATCAGCGCGGCCAGCAGCATGCTGCGCAGGTGCGACGCGCACTCGAATCGCCAGGCGTACTCGCCCAGCGCCGCGAACACGCGGTCCACGGAGCCCGGCGCCTGCGCGTCCGTCAGGGCAAGGGCCTCGTCGAGGGTGCCCGCCGTCACGGTGATCTCCGTGGTGCGGGTCGCGACGATGGTGAACCCGCCGTCGGGCAGGTGCTTGATGTCGAGGTCGTAGCCCTGCTGGTGCAGGGCGTCCAGGTGGGTGCGCATCTGCGGCGCGTCCTGGATGATGGTCATGGGTCCTGCGTCCTCTCTGTGAGGTTCTGCGGATGCGGGATCAGGCGGGTCCGGCCGGTACCAGCGGCTGGGCCCGCTGTGCGTTCAGCGGGAGTCGGTGTCGTCGGCGCGGTCGAGCTCGGCGAGCTCCTCGCACCGGCGGAACAGGCCGAGCAGCGCGTAGTCGGCTCCGGCGTTCACGACGCCTCCCGGACCTGTGCGAGGGCCTCGGCGCGCTGGCGGAGGATCAGCGCCTCCAGCTCGTCCACGCTCGGCCCGCCGGGGACGTAGGCCGCCTCAGCGGCTTCGCGAGCGGGAAGGGCGTCACGCTCGGCGCGGGCGCGGCCAAGGATGCGGGCCGCAGCGGCGATGTGCTGGTCGTATACGGCGCGGGTCTCAGGGGCGAGGGAGTCGCGGTAGGCCGACATCACGCCGACCTCCGCTCCGTCTCGCCCTTCACGACCTCGAACAGCGTGTAGAAGTCCAGGTCCTTGCCCTCGACGGCGAGGAGCAGCTGGGCCTGGAAGGCGGGGCCGGGGGCGGAGACGCCCCGGGCAACGCGGCTCCACTGGCTCTGGTCGATGCCGATGGTCTCGGCGAGCGCCATGTCGGTGGAGCAGTCGAACAGCTTCTTGAGGCGCTCGGGGACGCCGTCGCGGAGCCGGATGGTGGGTGCCACCGTTGTGCCTCCTTGCGGTATGTACAAGCTCACCTTAGCCATGTACATATGCATAAGCAAGGGACGCGAGGGGGCGCCCTCCTGTCAGGACATCCGTCAAGAAGTGGGGTTATGCATGAAATGCAAGGAAATGCCGCTTGACCTGGACTCTTGCACATATGCAAGCTCGACAGGTGATGCGCAAACGCCTATGCTCTTGTACATGGTCAAGACCAGGAGCTGGCCCGCTGACCGATTCCGCGCACTCCTGGACGACGTGATGCGGCAGACGCAGCTCTCCCAAGCGCAGCTCGCCGCTTACGTCCCCATCGACCAGTCCCAGCTCAGCCGCTGGAGGTCCGGCGCCAGCCGGCCGCGCTACGAAAGCCTTGCGACCCTTGGCCGAGCACTTCAGCGCGAACACCCCGAACTCGGCATCGGCCCCGACGAGATCCTCGCCGCCGCCGGCTACACCACCGACCCTGAAGGGCCGCCAGGCCGAGAAGAGGACGCGGCCGAGGCGAGAGCGGCCGCGCCCAGCCGCCCCGCTAGCGAGGTGACTCGCACCGTGGAAGAGATCCAGGCGGAGATCAACGAGATCCTGGCGCGTATGACACCCGAGGAACGCGCCCAGTGGGAGCGGGACATGGCCGCCGAAGACGCCCGACTCGAACTGATCCGTCAGAGGCGCCGCCTGCAATGGGCTCGACTTATGCGCGGCGAATCACCCGAATTGGACTAATCGCACATAACGGTCCCACAAGATGTGACATTGTGCGAAACAGCGATTACTGGTTGAATTTCTCCCCGACGCAGGTAAACCGTTCGCCCCAAACGGCGCGTCACCTCTCGCACCATCACTCGGCTCCAGCAAGGAAGGGGAGCACGTGCACTACCAGGAACTCACGCGCATATCACTGGGGTTATGGAGCATCGCAGCGCTCACGACCATCGTCAGTAAACGAATCCCCGATCAAGCAGACCGCATCCTGCGCTTGACCATACCCGCCGCGATCACCACGGGCATCGTCGCCATCGGCGCTCGCATCGTGGCCGCTCAAGAGCAGCACACCATCGAGATGAAGGCCGCCAGCATGGAAGCCGCAGCGGAGATTTCCGGTCACCTGGACCGCGTCGCCATCCAGGTCACCGAAATCGCGCGCAGCGACCAGAACCGCCTGTCCTTCCTCCGCGGCGTCCTGTCCGCGCACAAGTGCCCGGGCATCGACCCCGGCGCCGGTACACCCGTCCATCTGAGCAACTGACACCCCACGCGGACGCGGTCGTGTTGATTCCCTGCCAACACGCCGCCCCGCCGACCCCCTGCACCGCGGAGACGCCCTGATGCCCCCGCGCCCCTCCCCCGATTCGGACGGCCTTATCCCGGTAATTGGCTACGTCCGAGTTTCCATGCTCAAAGAAGAGCAGATCTCCCCGGAGATCCAGAAAGCCGCGGTCACGAACTGGGCCCAGCGCAACGGCAGAAAGATCGTGCGATGGGTTATCGATCTCGACGCGACCGGCCGGAACTTCCACCGCAAGATCATGGAAGCAATCGCCGGAGTCGAAGCAGGCGAAGCCAAAGAGATCGCTGCCTGGAAATACAACCGCTTCGGCCGCAACCGCACCGGCAACGCGATCAACCTCGCCAGGCTCCACAACGTCGGCGGCGAACTCCAGTCCGCCACCGAGGACATCGACGCCACCACGGCCATCGGCAAGCTCCAGCGCGGCATGCTCCTCGAGTTCGCCGCCTTCGAGAGTGACCGCGCCGGCGAGCAGTGGGCCGAGGCGCACCAGTACCGTCGCAGCCGAGGCCTGCCCTCGCATGGTCGCGCCCGATTCGGCTATGTCCTGCGCGGACGGATCCCCGACCCGCTCCAGCCCCACAGGACCATCCGCGCGCCCCAGGATGGGCCGGAACGGTACGAGATCGACCCGCGAACCGGGCCCGTCCTGGCCGAGCTGTACCGCCGCTACACGGCCGGCGAGGGCGCTCGGCAGCTCGTCGCCTGGGCCAACGCCGCAGGCGTCGCCAGCACCCAGGGCCGCCCCTGGTCCACCAGCACGCTGCTCAGGTACTTGGACACCGGCTTCGGCGCCGGCCTCATCAAAACCCACGACCCGCAGTGCGGATGCGGGAACGCCGCCCGCTGCCGCCGCATCATCCACCTCAAGGGCGCGCACGAGCCGGTCATCACGGAAGAGGAGTGGCAGGCCTATCGCCGTCGCCGCGAACGCGTCGCCAAGACTGCCCCGCGGGCCCGGGTCACCGTCTACCCGCTGACCGGGCGGATCTGGTGCGGCCACTGCCGCGCGACCATGACCGTCGGCGAGCACAAGGGCGTCAAGGCCGCCCGATACAACTGCTCCGCCTACATGCGCAAGGGGCAGTGCGGCTCCCGCTCCGTGCAGCGGGCCCGCGTGGAGGAGCTCGTGCTCGGTGTGCTCGCCCAGTGGGCCGAGGACATCGAGGCCGACCCCGGGTCAGCCCCAGCACCAGCCCTGGAGGCTCAGATCGACGTATCCGGTCTGGAAGGCCAGATCCGGCGTCTGGATGCCGCCCTGGACCGTCTGACGCGCCAGCTCGCGCTCGAACTCGTTCCAGAGGACACCTACAAACGCACACGCGACGATCTGCTCGCCGAGCGGGCCGAGCTCGTCGCCCAGGTCGACGAACTCCAGCGGCCAGCGCCCCGCAGCCGACACGCGTACGTCCCCGTGATCCAGGCGTTGGTCGCTGAGTGGCCGACCCTGAGGCCGGTCCGCCGGCGGGAGCTGATGGCCGAGCTGATCGATAGCGTGCACGTGTTCAGGACCGATCCGCGGACGGCGTGGCTGGAGATCACCTCGACGTGGGGCGATAAAAGGCAGGTCAGCGTGTAGGACCTTCATTTTTGCTTTGCAGGCGCTTTTCCAGAGCAGTGCGGCGAACCCGCAGGCGGCTATCGTGCCGACGGCGTACTCCGCGGTCGACATGCCCGCGTCGGCCCTCGTCCTGGCCTGTACCGCCCACTGGATGCTCAGCTCCCGAGCGCGGCACGAGATCCGGGCGGCGGGACGCCGCAGCGCGGCGGACGGCCGCCGCAGGGCGTCGCACGTCGCCCGAGCGGCGTTCCGTGAGCGGCCCACCAGCGCCCTTCGTGCGGAGCGCACCAGCGCCGTCCATCGTGCCGGCCGAGCCCTGTGACGGCCCGCAGAGTCACCGTCTCGCCGCCGGAGGATGGTGCCCGTCTGGTTCCTCCGGCCGGTCGCGGCGTGCTTGCTCATCGGTCCTCCTGACCCGCTCGGGGCGGCCCCTCCGCCCGTGCTGGGGCCAGACTGCGGGATCACGGGCGGAGGGATTCGGGCCGAGCGAGGTTCTGTGGACAAGAGGCCTGCCACCACAGTTGTCCACAACGACAGCACCCTCAGCTGTGGATCGACGACCAGCTATTGGGGAGCTTCTGAGCTATTTGCCCCGACTGCTGTCCACAGGTGTGGATGAGACTGTCCACAGGTTGTTCATGGCAGGAGGATCTGACCCGCCAGACCCGCGACCATGGGGATGATCCCCAGGAAGACGAAGGCCGGCAGGAAGCAGAGCCCGAGGGGTGCGACGGCGTGGACGCCCACTCTTCGCGCCGCGGCCGAGGCCGTCGCCTGAGCCGCACGCCGGGCGTCGTCGGCGAGCCGGGTGAGGACGTCGGCGACCGGCGCACCGCTCTGGGCAGCCCGGATCATCGTCCTGGCGAGGGCGGCGAGCGCCGGGTCATCGCGCAGAGCGGCCCATGCCTCCTCGGGAGGAGCACCCAGACGCATCTGGGCACCGGCCCATGAGAGGCGCTCGCCCACCGGGCCCGCGATCGCGACGGCGGTCGTCTCGACGGCCCCGCTCATCGGTTGTCCGGCTCGGAGGCAGGCGACGATCAGATCGACGGCGAACGGCAGGTCGGCCCCCATACGCTCCCGGCGGCGCCTGACCTCGGCCGGTTCCCGCCTGCGAACGGCGACGAACAGACCGATGGCCGTCACCGTCCCCACGAGCGCCCCCACCGGGCCGCCGAGAAGCAGGAACAGCGCGAATCCCACGGGTGTCGCGACGGCCACCCCCCGACGTGCCGCGCTCGCGCCCACCGGCGCGGCGCCCGGTGACCCCTGGGTCTGCGCCTCCGACGACGCCGACGACGCGATGGCGTTCAGCCGCACAGCCGGCGAACGAGCAACCGGCCATGCCAGCATCGCCAGCGTGGTCAGGAGCCCGGCCAGTAAGGCGATCATGTCTCGCCCCCTTCCCAGCGGGACGTCCGTCTTCAGCGGACAACCCTCTCCAGCAGGACATCCGTCTCCAGCGAGACAACCGTCTTCCGGCAGGACCACGGCTCGCCCTCCACGACGACGGCCGTCCTCTTCACCCCTCACGACAGACGCCGGCCCGGCGCCTCCCGCCGCCCGCACCGTTGGCGTCTTCGGTGCGCGCCGTCCCCGAGCGCCCGATCAGGACCGCCCGGCCCCGGCCTCGTTCGACCACCGCACCGTCCCTCCCCACGCCGTCGATCACAGCGCCGTCCGATCACGGCACCGTCAGTTCCTCCGCCCGCGTGACGAGCCGGTGGGTCCACCAGACGCCGACGGCGTCGAGGGCGAGCCCGACGACCAGGCAGGCGAACCCCGCCGGGCCGCCGAACAGGAACACCAGCGGATTCATGCCGAGTCCGGCGGCCATCAGCAGGCCGAGCACGGGCAGTCCCGCCAGCATCCGGGCGGTCGCCCGAGGTCCGGAGAGCTGGGCGGCCACCTCCTCCCGATGGGCCTGTGCCTCCCGCAGAGAGGCGCACACCCGTTCCACCAGCGCGGTCAGGCCGCCGCCCACGGCCACGCTCACCCGCCAGCAGGCGGCCAGCCGGACGAGGCCCTCGCCGCCGCGGGCGGGGGCGGCGTTCACCAGGGCCGCGGCGACGTCGCCGCCATCCCGGGCGGCGGCGACCACCGGGGCGAGCGCGGCCGGATCGGGAGGGCTGACCGAGGAGATGGCCCGCGCGAGGGCATCACCAGGAGTCCTCCCCGCCGACAGTTCGGCCGCCAGGCTCTGGCACAGCTCGATGGACGCCGCCCGCCAGGCCGCCGCCGTCGCCCCTGGCAGTGGACGGCGGGTGAGTGCCACCCAGAACCTGCGCATGTCCCTTGGCCGCCGCGTCCGGGTGAGGAACGCCAGCCGTGTCGTCCCGGAATCCGGCCCGGCCCACACCCAGGCGGCGAAGAAGGCGGCGAGCATCGCGGCCAGCCCCGTGAGCAGCCCACCCGGCGGCGTCATGACGGCCACGAGGCCGGGCAGCGTGCTCGTAGCGCGTCGAAGGACGGGCCCCGGCGGGCCCGGCCTTCCGGGTCGAAGGTCAGGGCCGGAACCGCCGTCACCAGGCCGGACGGGCCGCGTTCGAGCACGCAGATCTCCGACACCCGGCGACGGCCGCCGCCCGCCTCCCGTACGAGGTGGATGACGAGGTCGAGCGCGGCGGCGATCTGGCTGTGCACCGCCTCCCGCGACAACCCCGCCGCACAGGCCAGAGCCTCCAGCCGTGCGGGCACGTCGGCGGCGTTGTTGGCGTGCAGCGTGCCGCAGCCCCCTTCGTGGCCCGTGTTGAGCGCCGCCAGGAGGTCGACGACTTCCGCTCCGCGCACCTCGCCCACCACCAGGCGGTCGGGCCGCATCCGGAGGGCCTGCCGTACGAGATCGTGCAGCCCGACCCCGCCCGCGCCTTCCAGGTTCGGCGGCCGGGCCTCGAGCCGTACGACGTGAGGGTGCAGGGGCTGCAACTCGGCGGAGTCCTCGACCAGCAGCAGGCGCTCCGCCGGACCCGCGAGGGAGAGCATGGCGCTCAACATGGTCGTCTTGCCGGTGCCGGTGCCTCCGGTGACCAGGAACGCCAGCCGGGCCGCCATGATCGCACGGAGCACGGCGGCTCCGCCCTCCGCGGCGAGTTCCTCCACCGTGAACGCCCGCCGTGACGGCAGCCGCAGGGACAGGCAGGTCCCCTCTGCCGCGATCGGCGGGAGGACCGCGTGCAGGCGCACGCGCCGGCGAGCCTGGCGTCCACGTAGGGGCAGGCGTCGTCGAGACGACGCCCGGCCGCCGCGGCCAGACGCTGGGCGAGCCTGCGGACCTCATCGTCGCCCGGAAACGTCACGCTCGTCCTGCGCAGGCCGTCCCCGTCGTCCACCCATACCTCGCGCGGCCCGTTGACCAGGACGTCCGTGACGCCCGGCTCGGCCAGCAGGGCTTCGAGCGGGCCCGCGCCGATGAGGTGGGCGCGCAGCGTGCGAGCGACGGCCAGGACCTCGGCGTCCCCGAGCACGGCCCGCTCCGCGCGCAGGGCCGCCGCCACCTGGGCCTCGCTGGGAGCGGCCCCGGTCTGCGACAGCCGTACACGGACCGCCTCGACCAGATCCGCGCCGACCCCGGGAACGGTCACCGGTCCTTGGCGGGTCATGGGCCACCCGCCCCGGCGGACGGCCGGGTCCTGCCGGCCTGGGAGAGCCCGCCCAGGAGGGACTCGAGCAGCTCACCGCAGAAGCGGCCCAACGGGGATCGGCGCAGCGGCGGCGGGTCTCCCCGATCCAGCGTCTCCACGAGTCCGCGCACCTCCGGGAGCACGCCCGCGCACGGGACCGACAGAGAGGCCGCGACGATCTCCGGATCGAGGGTTCCGGCGCGCATCACCAGGCGCAGGTCGCCGGTCGCCGGCCGGAGCAGCGTCACGGTCTGGGCCGCCGCGAGCGCCCCGCGCAGGTCCGCGGGAACGACGACGATCGTCGCGGCGGCCCTGGCGAGCGCCTCCGCCTCGCCTTCGCCGACATGCCGGGGCAGGTCGACCACGACCAGGTCGCAGCCGCGTTGGGCGGCGTCGAGCACGACGCGCATCGCCTCCCGGGGTATGCGCACCGGATCGCCGCGATGCGCCGACAGCACGGTGAGCTCCCCGAAGGTCGGCAGCGCCTCCTGAAGGGCGGCGAAGCTCACCCTGCCCTCCCGCCCGACGACGTCGGGCCAGCGGGCGCCCAGAGCCTCCTCCTGGCCGAGTAGTACGTCGATCCCACCGCCGAGCGGGTCGGCGTCGACGAGGAGCGTGCGCAGCCCGCCGCGGGACGCCGTCAGCGCCAGGGACGCCGCGAGGACGGTGGCACCGGCGCCGCCCTTCCCTCCCGCGATGCACAGGACCGTGCCGGCCCTGGTCACGGGCTCGGCGGCGTCGCCGAACTCCTCCACGAGGAACCGCTCGGCCTCGGGCAACTCCAGCACGGTGTGCGCCCCCACGGCGACGCACCTGCGCCACATGTCGGGGTCGTCGGCCGTCCGCGTCACGACGACCACGTTCTGCCGGGGCGGCGGACCCGTGGCGGCCAGATCGTCGGCCAGGTCGCTGCCGACCACGACCAGCGGAGCCCGGATCCAGTACGGCCGGGCGTGGGCGGCCGCGTGGGCCACGTCGAGTTCGACGCCCGCGGCGGCGGCGATGCGGAGCAGATCGTCGAGAAGTTCCTGATCGTCGGTTATGGCCAGTGGGCGTGGCATCGGTGTCTCCCTGTCGTCCGGGACGACTCGGCGTTCGGGAGGACCACAATGCGAGAGGCCGCGACCGGCCCGGGAGAGCGAACCGCGTTCTGTGGACGAAGCCCGGCCTGTGGACAAGACCCGGGCAGTTCGGGTCGTCCACTAATGGCAGCAGGGCAAGTTGATCGAAAAGGGCGACCCCCGCCGGGGGGGGAGAGCGGGGGTCGCCTAGTGGTCCGGCTCTGGGGGGGGTAGAGCCGGTCCCGTATTAGAAGAAAGCTTTAAACAAGGGACCAGGGCATGGCAAGGGTTCCAACACCTCTGAGGCACACACGCCGTTCCGTATGGAGAGACACACCGTATGCTGCCTGATCACGAGAGGTACGTCGAGAACCCTCTCCAATCTGAGTAAAATTTTTTCCCAGAGTCAGTGTGGCATGTCGACAGGTGCGGTCGCAACGGGTACGGACGGCGGCCACGAGGAGTCACCGATCACACCTTGAATGCCGACATGCGGCATCAATGGGGACAGAAGTACAGGAATGACCCAAGTGACTCGGTAAAGCTCTTGGACGTAGGGGTTTCCATCCCGGGGAATCGGACGTAAAAAGGGATTACGGACCTGCGGGTCCGCGTACGGCATCGGGTACCCACGCGCGACCAGCCGCGGGAGGCGTGTCGAGACGGGCTTGACCCGCTCCGACAGATTCAGGTGCACGCTTGGTAACCCGGTGAAACGTACCGGCGACGGCGTTCCACACCAGGGACGCCGTCCGCTTTGTCCACACCAGCGCGCACGACAGCGGGACACGGCCCGACGGACCGTGCCCGCATCACCGCCGCCCCCGGAGGCCCGACACGGCCCGACGGACCGCGCCCACATCACCGCGACCCACGGCGGCCCGACACGGCCGACCGCACCTGCTCACACCATCGCCGCGCGCGGCGGCCCGTGGAGGGCGGATCAGCGGGACATGGCCTCGCAGATCGCCGTCGTCTCGCGGACGCCGAGGACGACCGCCGAGGCGCAGTGCCTCACCCAGGTGCCGACGCCCTCGCTCGTGCCCTTGAGATACGCCCTGAGGCCCTCGGCGTACGCCTCGCCGAGACTGGCGTGGCCCACCTCCACGACGGCGAGCGACTTCGGGTCGAGGCCGAGGTCGACCAGCGTGAGCCGCTCGGCGGCGCGGGCGACCAGGCCGTCGGCCACGCCGAAGGGACGCAGCACCGCCAGCTCCGCGTGCACGATCGCGGCGAGCACGAGGGCGGGCGCCGTGGTGGAATCCGTGACCAGCCCGGCGAGGGCCGACATGCGGGCAGCGGTCTCCTCCGGCCCGGGCGCCGGGCCGAGCCCTAGCGGATCGGCGGTCGTGGGCACGGTCCTGGGCCTGCCGGGGTCGGCGGTCAGCCCGGCCGCCGCCAGCGCGTGCAGCCGGGCGAGGACCTGCCGCGGCGCCGACCGCCACGTCGGGGCCAGCCGGCCGAGTTCGGCCGAGGCGCGCAGCGCACCCTGCACGACGGGATCGGTCACCTCGCCCATGCGCAGCGGCTCGAGCGGTACGTCCACGCCCTCGATCGCGGCGGAGGCACGTGCACCACGCAGGGCCGACTCGGCCGACACCTCGGGACTGCGCCGGCGCAGCACCCGGTGCCGATAGAGGCGGTCAACGGCCTCTCGGGCCTCCTGTACGGCCTCGGGCACGCCGGGCAGCCCGGCGATCACGGCCAGGGGATCGCTCACAGCCCCCGACCATACCCGCCGGTAGAAGGTCGTTCGCCGAGGAGGTGCGGCCGTTCAGCGCACAAAGGCGACGCCGGTCTCGGCCAGTTCCTCACCTATCGCTAAGTTGGCAGGTTATAGGCGGTAACCGGACAAAACGCCCCCACCCCGATTACTTGTACTTGACACCGCTCGCCTGGTGAAGTGGGACACGACATACCCCAGCTTGGCCGAGGCGGCCGAACGAGAGACAACTTTTAGACGCTGTGAAGGAGTACGGAGTGGCCACCGAGACCCCCGGTCAGGAAACCCAGGAGACGCTGTCGAACCTGCTGAGCGAGACGCGCCGGTTCGAGCCTCCGGCGGACCTGGCGTCGGCCGCGAACGTCACGGCGGACGCCTACGAGGAGGCCGCACAGGACCGGCTCGCCTTCTGGGAACGCGCCGCGGAGCGGCTGACGTGGGCGGAGCGCTGGGACACCACGCTGGAGTGGGAGCCGCCCTTCGCCAAGTGGTTCATCGGCGGCAAGCTGAACGTCGCCTACAACTGCGTCGACCGCCACGTGGAGGCCGGCCGGGGCGACAAGGTCGCCTACTACTGGGAGGGCGAGCCCGAGGGCGACAGCCGTACGATCACCTACGCCGACCTGCAGAAGGAGGTCGCGAAGGCGGCCAACGCGCTGCAGGAGCTGGGGGTGCGCAAGGGCGACCGGGTCGCGGTCTACATGCCGATGATCCCCGAGCTGCCGATCACCCTGCTGGCCTGCGCCCGGATCGGGGCGATCCACTCGGTGGTCTTCGGCGGCTTCTCCGCCTCCGCCCTGAAGAGCCGTATCCATGACGCGGACGCCAAGGTCGTCGTCACCGCCGACGGCGGCTTCCGCCGCGGCGCGCCCAGCGCGCTCAAGCCGACGGTCGACGAGGCCGTCGCCGAGTGCCCCGGCGTCGAGCACGTCCTCGTGGTGCGCAGGACCGGCCAGGACGTCGCGGTCACCGAGCGGGACGTCTGGTGGCACGACCTCGTGGACCGCCAGCCCGCCGAGCACGAGCCGGTGCCGCACGACGCCGAGGACCCGCTGTACATCCTCTACACCAGCGGCACGACCGGGAAGCCGAAGGGCATCCTGCACACCACCGGCGGTTACCTCACCCAGGTCGCCTGGACCCACCACGCGGTCTTCGACCTCAAGCCCGAGACCGACATCTACTGGTGCACGGCCGACATCGGCTGGGTGACCGGGCACTCCTACATCGTGTACGGCCCGCTCGCCAACGGCGCGACCAGCGTGATCTACGAGGGCACCCCGGACACCCCGCACCGCGGCCGTTTCTGGGAGATCGTACAGAAGTACAAGGTCACGATCCTCTACACCGCCCCCACCGCGATCCGTACGTTCATGAAGTGGGGCGACGACATCCCCGCGAAGTACGACATGTCGTCCCTGCGGGTGCTCGGGTCGGTCGGCGAGCCGATCAACCCCGAGGCGTACGTCTGGTACCGCGAGCACATCGGCGCGAACCGCTGCCCCGTGGTGGACACGTGGTGGCAGACGGAGACCGGCGGCATCATGATCAGCCCGCTCCCCGGCGTCACGGCCGCCAAGCCCGGCGCCGCCATGCAGCCGCTGCCCGGCATCGCGGCCGACGTGGTCGACGATCAGGGCAACTCGGTGCCGAACGGCGGCGGCGGCTTCCTCGTGGTCCGCGAGCCCTGGCCGTCCATGCTCCGGACCATCTGGGGCGACGACAAGCGCTACGTCGACACCTACTGGTCGCGGTTCGAGGGGATGTACTTCCCCGGCGACGGCGCCAAGCGCGACGAGGACGGCGACCTGTGGCTGCTCGGCCGGGTCGACGACGTCATGCTGGTCTCCGGGCACAACATCTCCACGACCGAGGTCGAGAGCGCGCTGGTCAGCCACCCGAAGGTGGCCGAGGCGGCCGTCGTGGGCGCCACCGACCCGCTGACCGGCCAGGCCATCGTGGCCTTCGTGATCCTTCGCGGCAGCGCGGAGGAGAGCGACGACATCGCCGCCGAGCTGCGCGCCCACGTGGCCAAGACGCTCGGCCCGATCGCCAAGCCGCGGCAGATCCTGGTCGTGCCCGAGCTGCCGAAGACCCGCTCCGGCAAGATCATGCGCCGGCTGCTGCGCGACGTGGCGGAGAACCGCTCGCTCGGCGACGTCACCACGCTGACCGACAGCTCGGTCATGAACCTGATCGCGGAGAAGCTGCCCAGCGCCAAGAGCGACGACTGATCGTGAGCCGCCCGATCTCGTGAGGAAGGCGTGGACGACCGGCGTCCACGCCTTTCCTCGTCTCCGCGCCGGTTTCCCCGTCTCCGTGTCCGGCCGCGGGCCAGTGCGCGCCGGGGGCGGCAGGGAGCGCACAGATCGCCTGAGCCGTCATATTCCGGCCGTCTGCGGGCAGGTCTTCGCGTGCGCGGCCTTCGGACTACGGTCATCCACAGGCGAGGGGGCTTCACGTGCACGTGCGCGGACGGGCACGAGATGATGTTTGATAGTCGCAGATAGGAGATCGCTCATGCCCGAGGACGAATCGCTCGGTGCGCTGGTCGCCCAGGCGAGCCATCACATCTCCACCCTCGTACGGTCGGAGATCGAGCTGGCGAAGGCCGAGCTCAAGTTCGACGCGAAGCGGGTCGGCATGGCCGCCGGGCTGTTCGGCGCCGCGGCCTTCATCGGGCATCTCTGCCTGATCCTGGCCTCGTTCGCGATCGCGTACGCCCTCGTGGCCGCGGGGCTGGCCACGTGGCTGGCGTTCACGATCGTCACGGTGTTCTACCTCCTGATGGCCGGGTTGCTGGTCCTCGTCGGCTACCGCCGGCTCAAGGGACTGACCGGCATGAAGCGCACCAGGCGGAGCCTGCGCGGCCTGGCGGGGCCGGAGGAGGCGGAGGAGGAGCTGCCGGAGAGGGTTCCGGCCCCCGCGCCGCGGCCCGCGGCTCCGGCGCCGCCGTACACGGGGCCGACCGCCGGGCAGGTGGGCGCCCACCGGGAGTCCGTGAGCGATGCCGGTTGACGAGACGCTGATCGAGGTCGACGGCCCCTGGGCACACCGCGTGGTGCACGCGGGCGGTGTGCGGTTCCACGTGGCCGAGGCCGGAGACGGGCCGCTGGTCCTGCTGCTGCATGGGTTCCCCCAGTTCTGGTGGACCTGGCGGCATCAGCTTCCCGCGCTGGCGGAGGCCGGCTACCGGGCCGTCGCCGTCGACCTGCGCGGTTACGGCACCAGCGACAAGCCCCCGCGCGGCTACGACCTGCCCACGCTGGCCGTGGACGCGGCGGGCCTGGTGCGGGCGCTCGGCGAGACGAGCGCGATCGTGGTGGGCCACGACTGGGGCGGCCTGCTGGGCTGGACGATGGGCGTCCTCGACCCGAAGGTGGTGCGGCGGCTGGTGCCGGTGTCGGCGCCGCATCCGCTGCGCATGCGCTCCGCGCTGTTCACCGACCCTCTCGGGCAGCTCAGGGCCAGCCGCTACGCCCTGGGATTCCAGCTCCCCTTCCTGCCGGAGCGGAAGCTGACCCGCAGGGGCGGCGCCGCGGTGGGCAGGCTCGTCGAGCGGTGGGCCGGGCCGCAGTGGCCGGGCGACGGCGTGACGCGGGTGTACCGGGATGCGATGCGGCTCCCGGCTGTGGCGCACTGCGCGCTGGAGTACTACCGCTGGTTCGCCCGGTCCCAGCTCCGCCCTGACGGCTTCCGCTACGCCCGTCAGATGCGCGCGGAGATCGAGGCGCCGACGCTGCAACTGCACGGCGCGCTCGACCCGTGCATCCTGCCGCGGACCGCGCAGGGTTCCAGCAGGTTCGTGGCCGCGCCGTACCGGTGGCGGCTGATCGAGGGCGCCGGGCACTTCCCGCACGAGGAGCGCCCCGAGCAGTTCAACGCCGAACTCGTCTCCTGGCTCTCCGACCCCGAACCCGACCGCTGAACCCGACCACTGAAACCGACCGCTGGATCCGATCGCTGAATCCGACCGCTGAACCGGTCGCTCAACCCGCCGCTGACCTGGTGTCCGGCGCCGGGCATGGTCCCGCCGTCGCCCGTCTCACCCGCCGTGAGCGCCCCAGTGTGGCCGCCCCGGCTGCCCGATCGGTACCCGTGATCTTGTAGAAGATAGTAGAAATGTGCCCTGAAGTGGCCCAACTTCCTGGTTGATCTCCGGGTGCTCCGGGAGATCACCGCCGCTTCGGCCGCTCTGAACCGCCCACGCGCCCTGCGGAGAGACCATGCGTGACCGTGACGAAGCGGGTCGCCCCCGCAATGCACGCCCTCGCGACGAGTACGGCAGGCCGCTCCCCAGAGGCACAGAGGGAGTGCCCCGGGTGCCGGACGACTACGCCCCCGCCGCCGAAGAGGCGCTGGAGGAGGCCAGGAAACTGCTCGCGGCGGGCCGGCCGTTCCACGCCCACGAGGTGCTGGAGGCCCGCTGGAAGACCGGCCCGGCCGAGGAACGCGAGTTGTGGCAGGGGCTCGCGCAGATATGCGTCGGTCTGACGCACATCCAGCGCGGCAACCTCTCCGGCGCCGCCGCCCTGCTGACCCGCGGGTCCGCCCGGCTCGGCGCGTACGGCTCCACCCGGCCCTACGGGCTGGACCTGCGGGCCCTGGCCGTGGAGGCCGACGCGGTCACGACCGCCATCGACGAGGGGAACGCCGACGCCGGCTCCGCCGTCGCCGCCATCCTGGCCCGCCTGACCCCTGACGCTTAGCGAGACGCCGTCAGGCGACCTCCGGGTACGCTCCCAGCAGGAGAGCCCGACCCGCCCTCAGTCGCAGTCCTGGGTGCCCACGCGGACGACGGCGCCGCTGCCGTCGTTGGCGTCGGGCATGACCTCCTCCGCCGTGAGGGCGTAGCCCGTCTCCGGCTGGTCCGTCGCGGCGGCGAAGATCACTCCGAACACCCGGCCGTCCGGGCTCAGCAGCGGCCCGCCCGAGTTGCCCGGCTGGACCTTGCCCCGGATGGCGTAGACCTCGCGCTCCACCCTGCGCTGGTTGTAGATGTCGTACGACTCGGCGCGCTGCTTGATCCTGATGCGCGCGGCGAGCGGCGTGAAGGGGTGTCCCTTCGGGTAGCCGGCGATGATCGCGCTGTCGCCCTTGTCGGCGTTCATGTCGAAGCGCAGCGCGTTGATCGGGAGGCCGGGGACGAACAGGACCGCGATGTCGCGCTCGGGGTTGTACAGGACGACCCGGGCTTCGTACTGGTTGCCCTCGTAGTCGGTCACCCGCAGCCCCTCGGTGACCCCGGCGACGACGTGGGCGTTGGTCATGATCCGCTGGCGCGCGTAGACGAACCCGGTGCCCTCGATGCGCTTGCGGCAGCTCGGGGCCGTGCCCTGCACCTTGACGATCGCCCTGCGGGCCCGGACGAGGGCGGGGCTGCTGTTGATCAGGCTCTGGTCCGGCGGGGGCACGTTCTGGCCGCCGATGGAGGTGATGACCTGCGGCCACTCGGACGTGTTGACGAAGTCCCTGAACGGCTTCTGCATGTCCCGTACGCCGTCCGGGATGGCCTCGTCGACCGTCTGCCACACGACGGATCCGTTGATCTGGTCCTTGATCAGCGGCTGGCCGAAGCTCATCGAGACCATCAGGGAGCCGAGCAGCCAGGCGATGGCCAGAACCGACAGACCGCTGGCGACCGAGCCGCCGAAGGCGTCGACGGCCTTGGCCGGCTCCCATGTGACGTGGCTGCGGGCCACCGCCCCGATCGTCGAGGACGCGAACTGCCCGATCGTCGCCGCCAGGAAGACGATGACGATGGCTAACAGGGCCCTCTCGATGTCGCCGCTGACGATCGCTCCGGCCAGGGGCGGCGCGATGAACAGGCCCAGGAGGGCGCCGCCGACGAATCCGATGAAGCTGAAGGCCCCGATGATGAAGCCCTGCCGGTAACCGGATACCGCGAAGGCCACCACCAGGCCGATCAGGATGAGATCCAGAAGATCGCCGCGCACAGTTTCCACGGTATAGGCACGCCACTCGTCGTGTGCGGGCGTCTGCCGGGTCTCGTCGCCATCCGCGGCGTACGAGCACCCGCGGGCTCAGCCCCGCGCGGCCAGGTCGACGACCTCGGGGGGCAGATCCTCGACCCGCGACCGGTCCCAGGGACGCTCGAAGCCGGCCGCGGTCAGCACGCCGTCCAGCACACCGGCGGTGAACCCCCACACGAGCAGGCCGCGTACGCGGAACGCCACGGAGGGGCCGACGCCGCGCGGGTGGCGCAGCCGCAGCCGGTTGGCCGGGTCCACCAGCTCCGCGACCGGCACCCGCTCGACGGTCTCGACCTCGTCGGGAGACGCGGCGTGCACGGCGCAGGGCGTGTGCCACCAGGCGAGCACGGGCGTCACCCGGTTGTCGCTGCGCCAGACGTAGAGCTCGGGCATGGTGCCGACGACCTCGACGCCCGAGGGGTCGAGCCCGGTCTCCTCCTGGGCCTCGCGCAGGGCCGCGCCGATCGGGCCGTCGTCGCCGGGATCGACGCCGCCGCCGGGGAACGCGGGCTGACCGGCGTGCACCCGGCCCTTCGAACTGCGCTGGATGAGAAGAATGTCGGGGCCTTCCGGCCCCTCGCCGAACAGCAACAGCACCGCCGCCGAGCGGCCGGCGCCGTTCGCGGGTGGTCGCAACGCGGTGGGAACAGGGCTGTGCGCGGCCTTCGCGGCCAGCTCCGTCAACCAAGGGGGAGCCACGACCACCTCCACATCGTCACACCGCTGTCACACCGGGCACGCGCGGGCCCAGGCGTGCCGTACAACCACGCGAGAGCACGCGAGCTTCCCGATCACCGCGTATTCACGAGAACGGGCCCGGCCGCACCAGCTTGCGCGCCTCGTCCGCGTCCGTCGGGCCCGTGCCGTACGACGGGCAGAGCGCGGCGAGCGGGCACACGCCGCAGGCGGGCTTCCTGGCGTGGCAGATGCGCCGGCCGTGCCAGATCAGCCGGTGCGACAGCATCGTCCACTCGGACTTGGGGATCAGCTCGCCGACCTCGTGCTCGATCTTCACGGGATCGGTCTCCGTCGTCCAGCCGAAGCGCCTCGTCAGCCGCTGGAAGTGCGTGTCGACGGTGATGCCGGGGACGTCGAAGGCGTTGCCGAGCACGACGTTCGCGGTCTTGCGGCCCACGCCGGGGAGCTTGACCAGGTCGGCCAGCTTGCCCGGGACCTCCCCCTTGTGGCGTTCGCAGAGGGCCTGCGCCATCCCGATGATGCTGTTGGCCTTCGCCCGGAAGAACCCGGTGGACTTGATGATCTCCTCGAGTTCGGCGCGGTCGGCCCCGGCGTAGTCGGCCGCGGTCCGGTACTTCGCGAAGAGCACCGGAGTGACCATGTTGACCCTCTTGTCGGTGCACTGCGCCGAGAGGATCGTGGCGACCAGCAGCTCCAGGGGGTTGCCGAAGTCGAGCTCGCAATGGGCGTCGGGGTAGGTCTCGGCCAGGATCCGGTTGATTCGCCGCGCCCGCCGCACGAGTCCCAGGCGGGTCTCGGCCTGGCGCTGACGCCGTCGGGGAGCGGCCGTGTTCGTCGCCATGCCGCAAGCGTAGGGCCTCGCGTCCGCGGCCCGCGCCGAGAGCATGTCTTGCCATACATGCCACATATGCAGCCTGTATTTGCCAATTTGTCCCTATGGCGCGCAATACACTGTGCCCGTAGGGGGACGACCGGCTGCCCGGCCGGTCGAGTGCGCAATGGGCGTAAGGATAGGTTTCCGCCAAGATTGTGTTGTTTCGCCAGGCACGACGCACACGAGTGCGAGCCGGGAGCTACGCCCATGCGACGTAACGGGACACCCCGTAAAGCGCCGTGGAAGGCGTGGGTCACAATGGCTAGCACGGAGCCGGCGACCGAGCGCGCCCGCAGCAAGGAGGCACCGTGAGCACCGAGGAAGTACTGAGCAAGGCGCCGCTGTTCTCCGCGCTCGACCGCGAGAGCGCCGCGGCTCTGCGTACGAGCATCACCGAGGTGGAGCTGCCCAAGGGCCGCACCCTCTTCAGTGAGAACGAGACGGGCGACCGGCTCTACGTGGTGCTCGAAGGCAAGATCAAACTGGCGCGTACGGCCCCCGACGGCCGGGAGAACCTGCTGAGCGTGCTCGGCCCCGGCGAGATGTTCGGCGAGCTGTCGCTGTTCGACCCCCGTCCGCGTACGGCCTCGGCGATCGCGCTGACCGACGTGCGCCTGGCGGGGCTGGGCCACGACGACCTGCGGCCGTGGCTGACCGGCCGGCCCGAGGTCGCCCTCCACCTGCTGCGCGCCCTGGCCCAGCGGCTGCGCCGCACCAACGACGTGCTCGCGGACCTCGTCTTCACCGACGTGCCCGGCCGGGTCGCCAAGCAGCTCCTGGACCTGGCCGACCGCTTCGGGCAGAAGACCGACGACGGCATCCGGGTGCACCACGACCTCACCCAGGAGGAGCTCGCCCAGCTCGTTGGCGCCTCGCGGGAGACGGTCAACAAGGCCCTGGCCGACTTCGCCCAGCGCGGCTGGCTGCGCATCGAGGCCAAGGCCGTGGTGATCATGGACAGGGAGCGGCTCTTCAACCGCTCCCGCTGAGCCGCTAGAGCGTCTTGAGGTAGTTGAGCTGGGCCGCCACCGACATCTCGGCGGCCGGCCACAGTGACCGGTCCACCTCGGCGTAGACCATCTCGACGATCTCGCGCGCGTCCCTGGCGCCCCTGCGGATCGCCTCGCGGATCTGGTCCAGCCGCTCGCGCCGGTGGGCGATGTACGCGTCGAGCACCCCGGCCGGATCGGGCAGGACGGGCCCGTGACCGGGCAGCAGCGCCGTGGCCTCCAGCATCTCGGCGCCCTGCCTGAGCCGGTCCAGGCTGCGCAGGTAGTCGCCGAGGTCCCCGTCGGGGGCGATCACGGTCGTCCCCCGGCCGAGGATCGTGTCACCGGTCAGCATCGCCCGGTCGCCGGGCAGCCAGAAGCACAGCGAGTCGAACGAGTGCCCGGGCGTGCCGACGACCCGCACCTCCACGTCGCCCGCCGTCACCACGTCGCCGTCGGCCAGGCCCTCCTCGCCCAGGCGATGGCGGGATCGAGCGCCCGCACCGGTGCGCCGAGCATCCGCCCGAGCGTCCCCGCGCCCTCGCTGTGGTCGGGGTGGCCGTGCGTGAGCAGGACGGCGGTCACCCGGCGGCCGTCCACCCGCTCGGCGACCCGCCGCAGGTGCGCCTCGTCGTCCGGGCCGGGGTCCACGACCAGTACGGCGTCCGCCCCGCCGACGATCCACGTGTTGGTGCCGTCGAGGGTCATCGGCGACGGGTTGGGCGCCAGCACATTCACCGCGCTGGCCGTACCGGAGCCGTCCGGTCCCTCCACCGGGATGCGCAGACCGCTCACTCGGCCGCCTTTCCTGTCTCGGGAATCATGAGCACCATCCGCCCGTCCACCTCGGCGGGCTCCGGCAGGACGGTCGTGATCGACCGGGGGCAGGCGAGCACGTCGCCTGCCGACTCGAACGCCGCCATCTCGGCCAGCGTTTTGAAGGTGGGCGGCAGCACGTGGGCCGTTCCCGCCCTCGCGGCGGCCAGCGCGTCACGAGGTCGCATCCAGGCCACGCCGGACGCCTCCCCGCCCACGTCACGCGTACGCTGCCCCGGGGGCAGAGCCGCCACGAAGAAGCGGGTGTCGAAGCGCCGGGGCTCCACGATCGGCGTGATCCAATGCGCCCACGCCTTGAGCAGGTCGGACCTGAGCACGAGACCGCGCCGGTCGAGGAACTCGGCGAACGACAGCGTGCGCGCGATCAGCGCGAGGCGGTCGGCCTCCCAGTCCGGGCCGGTCGTGTCCGTCACCACCGTGTCCCGGCCGGGCCCGGCCAGGAGCACGCCCGACTCCTCGAACGTCTCCCGTACGGCGGCGCAGACGAGGCCCCGGGCCGTTCTCTCGTCGGCCCGGAAGACCTCGCCCCACTCGGCCGGCGACGGGCCCGCCCAGGCCACGGTGTGGTCGGCGTCCCGCGGGTCGACCGATCCGCCGGGGAACACATAGGCGCCGGCGGCGAAGGCCATCGTGGCCTTACGCCTGAGGAGGTACACCTCCAGGGGGTCGTCGCGCAGCAGCACCACCGTGGCCGCGTCCCTGGCGGGGACGGGAGCCAGGCGGCCGGCGAGGATCTCCCGCGCCCGCTCGCCGACCTCGCCGGGCAGCGGAAACCCCATGAGGCCCTCCAGAACAACGATCGGGTCAACCGGCCCCCATGCTCCCCCACGCGTTCACGGAACCGCAAACCCCGGTTCCGGTCGGCTGGACGGTCAGCGGACCTCCGCGATGACCTCCACCTCGACCGGGGCGTCGAGCGGGAGGACCGCCACGCCGACCGCGCTCCTCGCGTGCTTGCCCGCCTCGCCGAACACCTCGCCGAGCAGTTCGCTGGCCCCGTTGACGACCTGCGGCTGCCCGGTGAAGCCGGGGGCGCTCGCGACGAACCCGACCACCTTGACGATCCTTACGACCTGCGACAGGTCGCCCACCAGCGCCTTGATGGCCGCCAGGGCGTTGACCGCGCAGATGCGCGCCTGCTCCTTGGCCTCCTCGGCCGACACCTCCGCGCCGACCTTGCCGGTGACGCCCAGCTCGCCCTTCACGAGCGGAAGCTGGCCGGAGGTGTAGACGTGGTCGCCCGTCCGTACGGCGGGCACGTACGCGGCCAGCGGGGGCACGACCTCGGGCAGCGCGAGCCCGAGCTCGGCGAGCCGCTCCTCCGGGGTCGCCATCACTTCGCCCGCTTCATGTAGGCGACCAGCTGCTCGGGGTTGGGCCCCGGGATGACCGAGACGAGCTCCCACCCGTCTTCGCCCCAGTTGTCCAGAATCTGCTTCGTGGCGTGCGTGAGCAACGGCACGGTGACGTATTCCCACTTGGTCATGGGCAAAGGCTATCGAGGCACAGCGCGCCGGGGATGCTCAGGAACGCGGTTCGGTCCGCGGGGCGTGGGCGGGCACGTCGAACGCCGTTCCCGGCAGGTCGGCCGGGGCGTCGATGGCGGGCAGCTCGCCCAGCGCCTCCTCGACGGGCTCGGGCTCCTCCGCCTTCTGGGTGGCGGCGGGCGCCTCGGCGGGAGCCATCTTGTCGAAGAAACGCAGCAGCTCGACCGGCAGCGGCATGACCAGCGTGCTGTTCTTCTCGGCCGCGACCTCGACCACGGTCTGCAGCATGCGCAGTTGCAGGGCCGCCGGGTCGGACGACATTTCCCGGGCGGCGGCGGCCAGCCGCTTGGACGCCTGGAACTCGCCGTCGGCCGTGATGATCCGGGCGCGCCGCTCCCGCTCGGCCTCCGCCTGCCGGGACATCGACCGCTTCATGCCCTCGGGCAGCGCCACGTCCTTGATCTCGACCCGCTCGATCCGGATGCCCCACGGTCCCTCGGTCGGCTCGTCGATGACGGCCTTGAGCTGGGCGTTCAGCGCGTCCCTGTCGGACAGCAACTGGTCCAGCTCCGACTGGCCGATCACCGAGCGCAGCGAGGTCTGGGCCACCTGGGAGACCGCGAAGAGGTAGTTCTGGACGTTCACGACCGCCTTGATCGGGTCGATCACCCGGAAGTAGACCACCGCGTCGACGCGTACCGAAACGTTGTCCCTGGTGATGCCCTCCTGCGCGGGCACCCCCATCGTGACGATCTGCATGTTCACTTTTTGCATGCGGTCGACGATCGGGACGATCAAGTGCAGACCGGGCCCCCGCACCTCCTGCTGGATGCGGCCGAGCCGGAACACGATTCCGGTCTCGTACTGCTGGACGATCCGCACACCCCGGGCCACCGCGACGATCAGGGCGAAGCCCAGGACCACGACCAGCGTCAACAGCACCGACTCCACGGCCGGCACCTCCTTCGTCGACCGGATTGGGCAAGCACCCATTGTCCAACCCTTACCCAATCGACGCGTAAGCCGTACCTCGGGTTCCGGCTCGGGACGACCCCCGCGAATCGGCAGGTAACCCTTGGGTAGCCTTCCTCAGGTGGGCGAGTGGAGCAGGCACGCCGACGGGAACCACCGCGCGACGACCCGCGCACGCGATCTCGCCGGCCGTCCGGAGGAGGCACGGTGAGTCAGCCGACCAGCAGTCGCGGCGGGAGCAACGGGGAGGCCCGTGACACCGACTGGGACGGCGTGCGCCTGCACGTGGTGAGCGGCAAGGGCGGCACCGGGAAGACGACGGTCGCCGCCGCGCTCGCGCTGGCCCTCGCGGCGGGCGGGCGCAAGGTGCTGCTCGTCGAGGTCGAGGGACGGCAGGGCATCGCCCAGGCGTTCGACCTGCCGCCGCTGCCGTACGAGGAGCGCAAGATCGCCGTGGCGCCCGGCGGCGGGGACGTGTACGCGCTGGCCGTCGACCCCGAAGAGGCCATGCTCGAATACCTCGAGATGTTCTACGGCATCAAGCGCGTGGGCAAGGCGCTGACCCGCATGGGCGTGGTCGACTTCGCCACGACCATCGCCCCCGGCCTGCGGGACGTCCTGGTCACCGGCAAGACCAGCGAGGCCGTACGGCGCCGCGACAAGCTGGGCCGGAGGGTGTACGACGCGGTCGTCATGGACGCGCCCCCGACCGGACGGATCTCCCGCTTCCTCAACGTGACGCAGGAGGTCGCCGGGCTGGCCCGGGTCGGGCCCATCAAGAACCACGCCGACCTGGTGCGGGGCGTCCTCGCCTCCCCGGAGACGGCCGTCCACTTCGTGACGCTCCTGGAGGAGATGCCCGTCCAGGAGACGCTGGACGGGATCGAGGAGCTGCGGACGACCGGCCTGCCGGTGGGCGGCGTGTTCGTCAACATGGTGCGCCCCGCCGGGTTGCCCGAGGGCGTGCTGAAGGCGGCCTGCCAGGGACGCTTCGACTCCGCCGAGCTCGCGCTCGGCCTCAAGGCGGCCGGGCTGACGGACGGCAGGGCCGACGCCTCCGCGGTCGCGGAGGCGCTCGCCCGGGAGGTGTGCGAGCACGCCCAACGGACCGAGCTGGAAAAGCGCGAGCGCGTCGCGCTGGAGGAGGCCGACGTGCCCCGCTACGACCTGCCGCTGCTGCCCGACGGCGCGGACCTGGCCGGGCTCTACGAACTGGCCGACGCCCTGCGCGCCCAGTGCGTGGTGTGAAGAGTGCGCGGCGTGACCCTTCGACCGAGTGAGAGGCTGAGCTGTGACCAGGACGGCGCCCGCGCTGGACATCGACGCGATCTTGGATGACCCGGACACCCGGATCATCGTGTGCTGCGGCTCGGGCGGTGTCGGCAAGACCACGACGGCCGCGGCCCTCGGGCTCCGCGCCGCCGAGCGGGGCCGCTCGGTGGTCGTCCTGACCGTGGACCCCGCCAGGCGGCTGGCCCAGGCGATGGGCCTGACCGAGCTCGACAACACCCCGAGACGCGTACACGGTGTGGACGGCGCCGGAGAGGCCGGCGGCGAACTGCACGCGATGATGCTCGACATGAAGCGGACCTTCGACGAGATCATCGAGGCCCACGCCGACCCCGAGCGCGCCCAGCAGATCCTGACGAACCCCTTCTACCAGTCGTTGTCGTCGAGCTTCTCCGGCACGCAGGAGTACATGGCGATGGAGAAGCTGGGCCAGTTGCGCCGCTCGAACGAGTGGGACCTGATCGTGGTGGACACCCCGCCGTCGCGGTCGGCGCTCGACTTCCTCGACGCCCCCGAGCGCCTCGGCCGGTTCCTGGACGGCAGGCTCATCCGCATCCTCACGGCCCCGGCCAAGGCCGGCGGGCGCAGTGCGTTCAAGCTGCTCAACGCCGGATTCGGAATGGTCGCGGGCATCCTGACCAAGGTGATCGGGGCCCAGGTGCTCCGGGACATCCAGATGTTCGTCACCGCGCTCGACGCGGTGTTCGGCGGGTTCCGCCAGCGCGCCGAGCAGACGTACCGGCTGCTCCAGGCGCCCGGCACGGCGTTCGTCGTCGTCGCCGCGCCCGAGCGCGACGCGATGCGCGAGGCGTCCTACTTCGTGGAACGGCTGGCCGACGAGCGCATGCCGCTGGCCGGGCTCGTCGTCAACCGCGTGCACCGGCCGCTGGCGCCGTCGCTGTCGGCGGCACGCAGCTCCGCGGCCGCCGAGGACCTGGACGCCAGGGGCGAGCACGAGCTGACCGCGGCCGTGCTGCGGTTGCACGCCGGAAGGATGCAGCTCGCCTCGCGGGAGCAGCGCCAGCAGGAGCACTTCACCTCGGCCCATCCGACGGTGCCCATCGCGCAGGTGCCCGCGATGCCCGAGGACGTGCACGATCTGGCGGGACTTCGCCAGATCGGGCAACTCCTCGCGTCCTGAAGGCGTGATATCCGGCGTCCCGCTTCGCCGCGGGACGCCGCGCCGGGCTCAGCCGGCGATCAGCTCGTTGGTCCGCTCGTACTCCTCCTTGGCGGACTCCAGCAGGTCTCGCCAGGACTCCACGTCCGGCCTGCGCCTGAGCAGCGCGCGCCGTTCCCTCTCCGTCATCCCGCCCCACACCCCGAACTCGATGCGGTTGTCCAGCGCATCGGCGAGGCATTCGGTACGGACGGGGCATCCACGGCAGATGAGCTTGGCCCGGTTCTGGGCGGCGCCTTGCACGAAGAGTGCGTCAGGATCCGCACCCCGGCAGGCGGCACGGGAGGTCCAATCCGTGATCCACATGTTCGACCCCACTCCCCTTAGGTGGTCAGTCGTCGTTTCGGCCGACGGGCGCGGGCGTCGGGCCTCCTGATTGCAGTAGCCGCAGAGGAGAAAGTACGCAACGAAACGATCGAACCGACATACCCCGGGGGGACCAAATTCGTGCATGGTCATGTCAGGCCATGTGGCCGGGAATGACTAGTCCCCCCCGCCGGGGGGTAATGCCGACCTGTGAGGTCGATGCCGGGAGAGTCACCAAACGGACGTACCCTTGGATCCGTGCAAGCTCACGGCAAAACTCTGGCATCCCGGACAGGTGCGGCCCTGCGCCTCGTCGGCGCGCGGGCGTCGCGGGAGTGCTGGCGGCGGCGATTGCACTACCCGCCGTGGGCGGGGCCGGTGTGACGGTCAAGTCGAGCATCGAGACCCTCAGCCTCAAGCCGGCGGACCTCAACGAACCACCGCTGCCGGAGAAGACGGTCCTGCTCGACGCGGACGGCAAGCAGTTCGCGCAGTTCTACTTCGAGAACCGGGAATCGGTCCCGATGGACCGCATCGCGCCGATCATGCGCAAGGCGATCGTGGCGATCGAGGACTTCCGCTTCTACCAGCACGGCCCGCTCGACGTCGAGGGCACGACCCGCGCGCTGGTCAGGAACATCACCACCGGCGGGGTGACGCAGGGCGGCTCGTCCATCACCCAGCAGTACGTGAAGCAGGTCCTGTACAACCGGGCGGAGACCGACGAGGAGAAGGCCGCCGCCGTCGCGCCGACCGTCGGGCGCAAGCTCAACGAGATCCGCTACGCGATGGGGATCGAGCAGAAGTACAGCAAGGACGAGATCCTCAACCGCTATCTCAACATCGCCTACTTCGGCGCCAGCGCGTACGGCATCGAGGCGGCGTCCAAGCGGTTCTTCGGCAAGCACGCCTCGGAGCTGAACCTGAGCGAGGCCGCCACGCTGGCGGGAGCCGTCCAGGACCCGAACGCCACCGACCCCAACCGGGGGAAGGCCTTCCGTGACCGGCTGCTGGCCCGGCGCAACGTCGTGCTCGACCGCATGGCCGAGCTGAAGATCATCACCGACGCCGAGGCCGCCGAGGCCAAGAAGAAGAAGCTGGGGTGGAAGGACAAGGAGATCCCCGGCGGCTGTGAGGAGAGCGACTACCCGTACTTCTGCCTGTACGTGCGCAACGAGATCCTCAACGACACGCAGTTCGGCAAGACGCAGAAGGCCCGGCAGGACTTCCTGGCCCGCGGCGGCCTGACGATCAGGACCACGCTGAGCAAGAAGATGCAGAAGGCCGCCGAGAAGGCCATCAAGAAGTACGTCTTCCCGAGCGACAAGCCGGTCGCCTCCGAGGCGCTCGTCGAGCCCGGCACGGGAGCCATCAAGGCGATGGCCTCCAGCCGGAAGTTCGGCACCAGCAGGAAGAAGAACGAGATGTCGATCAACGTCGTCGCGGACGCTCTCCACGGCGGCGGCACGGGCTTCCAGGCCGGATCGACCTTCAAGATGTTCACGCTGGTGACGGCGCTGAAGGAAGGCTACAAGTTCAACGACGGCTTCAACGTCGGCAGCACCTACACGGCGCCCAGTTACTCCGCGTTCAAGGACTGCAAGGGCAACTCCGTGGGCGACATCAAGACCCCGCTGCACAACGCGGAGGGCCACGGCGGGTTCCTGACCCTGCAGACCGGCACGTGGGGCTCGGTGAACACCTTCTTCCTCACCCTTGAGCAGAAGGTCGGCCTCTGCGACGTCGTGAAGACCGCCAAGGACTTCGGCATCAAGCGCGCCGACGGCGGCAAGCTCCAGGAGTTCGAGCCGTTCACGCTCGGCTTCAACGAGATGGACCCGGTCACCGTCGCCGCGGCGTACGCGACGCTGGGCGCCCGCGGCAAGTACTGCGCGCCGATGGCCATCACCGAGATCACCGACCGCTTCAACAAGGTGACCTCGTTCAAGCCCGAGTGCAAGCAGGCCGTCGAGGCCGAGGTCGCCGACGCGGCCACGAGCATCCTGTCGGGCGTGTTCACCAAGGGCACGATGTCCAGTGTCGGCGGCATCGGCAGGGACGCGGCCGGCAAGACCGGTACGGGTGACGTCTCCCGCACCGTCTGGTTCGCCGGTTTCACCCCCGACCTGGCGGGTGCGGTCAGCCTCGGCGACCCGCGCGGCCCGGTCCGCTACCCGCTGAGCAACCGCGTCATCGGCGGCCGGTCGTACGGCTCGGTCTTCGGCGCCAGCATCCCGGGCCCGATCTGGAAGGCGACCTTCCTGTCGGCGCTCAAGGGCGTAGAAGCCTCGTCGTTCGTCAAGCCGGACATGTCGAGGTTCGGCGGCTGCGCCCACCAGTGCGCTCCCCCGCCGAAGCCGAAGTCCGACCAGGGCGGCGGCGATGGTCCAGGTGGCGACGGTCGCGGCAACGGCCACGGCGGCGGTCCCGGCAACGGCCGGGGCGGCGGCAACGGCGGTGGCCACGGCGGCGGCGACTCGCCCTTCGACCCGTTCGGGTGATCCTCTTCCCGATGGGCCGCTCCTCTCGCCGGGGAGCGGCCCATCGGCGTTTCCGGCCTCGGCCGGACGCCGCGCACTTTCCGGTCTCGGCCGGACGCCGCGCCGGTCCGGGACCGGCTTCCCGCGGCCGTCAGGCGGACAGACGGGCGCGTACGGCCTGGGCGACCCGGCCGCCCTCGGCGCGGCCCGCGACCTTCGGGTTCAGGATCTTCATGACCTGGCCCATGGCCTTGGGACCCTCCGCGCCGCTCTCGGCGATCGCCGCGTCGACGAGCGCGTTCAGCTCGTCGTCGCTCAGCTGGGCGGGGAGGTACTCCTCCAGGACCGCCTGCTCGTCCAGCTCCGCCTGGGCCTGCTCGGCCCGCCCGGCGCCCGCGAACGCCTCGGACGCCTCCCGGCGCTTCTTGGCCTCGCGGGTCAGCACCTTGATCACCTCGTCGTCGGAGAGCTCGCGGGCCTCCTTGCCCGCGACCTCCTCGACGTTGACGGCGGCCAGAGCCATCCGGATGGTCCGGACCCGTACTTCGTCACGGGCCTTCATCGAGGCCGCGAGGTCGGCCTTCAGCTTGTCCTTCAACGCACTCATGCGTCCATCTTGCCGTGCCCGGGCTCCGGTCTTCGCCAGGTTATGCGGGAGGCGGGCCGTACGTCGGGCATCATGGCTGTGTGAGGAAAGCAGCCGCGATTCCCCTGTCCATCCTCGGCCTCGGCGTGGCCGGTGTCGGCTACGCCTCGGTGATCGAGCGGAACTGGTTCCGGCTGCGCCGGTTCGACGTGCCCGTCCTGGCTCCCGGCCAGCGGCCGGTGCGGATCCTGCAGATCTCCGACCTGCATCTCACGCCCCGGCGCCACCGCCTGATCACGTGGGTGCGCTCGCTGGCCTCGCTCAACCCCGACCTCGTCGTGAACACCGGTGACACGCTGGCGCACCCCGACGCGGTCGAGTCGTACATGTACGCCGTGGAGCCGCTGCTCGACCGGCCGGGTCTGTTCGTCTACGGCTCCAACGACCTCTACGCCCCTCGGCCGAAGAACCCCGTCCGCTACCTGTGGCGTACGTCCAAGGGGGACTCCCGGCAGCACGTGCCGACCCTGCCCTGGGCCGAGCTGGGCGCCGCGATGCGGGAGGCCGGCTGGCTGGACATGAACAACGCGACGGCCCGCCTCAAGGTGGCCGACCTCGACGTCCACGTGGGCGGCATCCACGACTCCCACATCGACCGGGACCGGTACGACGAGATCGCCGGCCAGGCCCCCGTCGACGCCGACCTGCGGCTCGGCGTCATGCACTCGCCCGAGCCGCGCAACATGTCCCGCTTCGCCCAGGACGGATATCAGTTGCTGCTGGCCGGGCACACCCACGGCGGGCAACTGTGCATTCCGTTCTACGGCGCCCTGGTGACCAACTGCGGCATCGACCGCGCCCGCGTCAAGGGGCTGAGCAGGCACGAGACCTCCTGGCTGCACGTCTCGGCCGGGCTCGGCACCTCGCCGTACGCGCCCGCGCGCTTCGCCTGCCCGCCCGAGGCGACCCTGCTGACGCTCGTCCCCCGCCGCCCCGTCGTGCCGGATGACACAAGCAGCCGCAAAGTCCGCTAGACTTGCCGAGGCGCAGGACGAAAAGTCCAAGCGACCGGGGTGTAGCGCAGCTTGGCAGCGCGCTTCGTTCGGGACGAAGAGGCCGTGGGTTCAAATCCCGCCACCCCGACCATGTAGTACCAGCTGAAAGGCCGGTTCCGAAGATCGGAACGGCCTTCTGCGTTGCCGAGTGACTGACTGAGTGACTACGGCCGGTCGCGCTCCCTACCCTCTCCGCGAGTGCGACGACAGTCCCTCTGAGGCGAGAAAGCGCGGCCGCCTTTCCGGCCGCAGCCCCGATCTCGTGGACTGCCTCCGCCGCGCGGTGGTGAGAATCGTACGTCCGATCCGGGACGGCGGCCGGGGAGACGGACCGATGGCAGGACCGACACCCCACCTCGGGCCGCCCGCACAACGCCGCGATCCGGATCCCCGGCACCGAGCGCACAGCACGAGATCGGCACCGGGGAGGGATGTACCGCGGATCCGCGGTTACGTCGAGACGACCGTTAGACGGCCGTGCGCGACCACTGCTGGTTGGCGCCGGTGTTGCACGGATACTGCTTGAGGATCACGCCATCCGCGGTCGATGCGGACGGTACGTCCACGCATTTGCCGCTGTGTCGTGCCCGGAGCTGGAAGTAGCTACCGTTGGCGACCATCTGGAACTGCTGATTGGTGCCGGTGCCACAGGTGTACTGGATGAGCTCGGCACCGTCGGCGGTTGAAGCGCCCACCACATCAAGACACTTCCCGCTGTGGCGGCTGACGATGCGCCAGTAGCCGCTGCCGGCGTCCTGGAACTGCCACTGCTGCCATGGGTTGCCGCCGTAGGTGTACTGGTCGACGCGCGCACCGTTGTTGGTGCTCGCCTGTTGGACGTCCATGGCCTTGCCGCTGTGGCGCGCATCGATCCTGTAGAACGTTTCCGGCTGCGGCGAAGGGGTGGAGTCGCGGACGGTGTCGCCCCAGCCGTAGCGGACCCGGTCGGCGCCGGATTGGTTGCGGACGGTCAAGGTGAGGTTGGTGCCGCTGCCGCCGAGGGCGTACATCGAGTAGTGGTCGTAGCCGAGGCTTCCGGTCGGCTTGCCGCCGAGGGCGGGCCAGTAGGTGCCGCCCATCTGGTTGTCACGCATGACCTGGGCCATGGCGCGGAGGTAGCGCACGAAGTTGTCGGTGCTGTCCGCGTCGGCGTAGTTGAGGCCGGTGGACATCGGCGCGCCGAATTCCGTCGCGATCGCGCGGGAGGCGCAGTTGCCCAGAAGCGTCTGAATGTGGCTCCGGAAGGCGTCGTAGGTCATCGCGCTGTAGAAGAAGGCGTAGTAGTGGAAGGACAGCAGCGTCGAGTTGAAGCGGCTGTCGTTGCAGATGTCCCGGAGGTCCTGGCTGAAGCCGGTACCGCCGATGAGTACCCGGCCAGGCACCGCCGAAGTGTGAGTGCTGAGCCAGTTCGCTGCTACGTTGCGCCATTCCGCCGATGAGTAGCCGTGCGGCTCGTTCATCGGCTCGAAGTAGACGTTGCTGTTCGAGCCGTACGTGTTGGTCACGGTGGACCACATCGAGTTCCATGCGGCGAGGTTCGTGATCCTGCCGCCGGAGGCTGCGCCGTCCTCCCAATAGGCCAGGATGACCTTGAATCCACGGTCGGTGGCGGCGTCGATGGCACCACGGTAGGAGTTCCACCAGCTCGTATTGGCCACAGTGTGGGTGTTGATGGGCAACCGGACGGTGTTGACCCCCATGGTGTATTCCATGTAGTCGTAGAGCGCGTTGGCCTTGGCCCGTACTGTCGCGTTGCTGTCGGACTGGCTCAGGCCCTGCACGACGAGCGTGCCGGTGCTGAAGTTGTCACCCAGCACGGCCCAGTTCATGCCTCGGAATTGGCTGGTGGCGGCATTGACCGATGGCGCGGGGACGAGGGCTGCCACTGCGGTGAGCGCGGTCAACACAAGGGCGATCAGCAACTGGCGCAACGACCGGATGCTCCGCGATGGTCCTGATGAGTAACCATCAGACGCCATGCTCAGTGCCATGAGATGTCCCATCACTAGATCTGAATTGCTGGGTCGAACTTTCACTTGTGCACTTTGTTAGCGCTAACAAATAAATGCCGATCACTCACGGAGGCCTCACGCTAGAGAGAAGGCGGGAGTGCGTCAACAGAAAGGGAGACGACTTGCTCGAACCGCTGGTCCGTGAGGGACACCGCTGCAAATTTCAGGCAGACTTCCTGGTCGCGCCAACGCCCCGATGGTGCCAATGCAACTCCGCCGCGCCTCGGCATCGATTTCGCAGCGAACGCCATCCAGGCTGGTACACCTGCCGTCCGTTTGCTTGGCTTGCGGCATGATGCTTCAGCGTCGGCCCCGGCCCTCTGGGCGGACTTTGGTGAGACTGGTCGTGGTGACACTCCTGGTGAGCACCGCACTCAGCGCCGGTGTGTTGTGGATGCTGACGCTGATACGGGATTCGTTTCTGGGGGTGATCCCGATGCTGCCCTTCGACCCGCACTGGTAGACCGCCCGGCTCGGGCGCCGATCAATCAGCTTTCAAGCCGTCAGTTCGGGGTTCGAGCCCCAAGCGCCCTAGCGGAGGCGTCTCCGGGCGGGAGCGCTGAGATGGGGGTAGAACGACGAAGGAGTCGCCAGGTGCGCCAGGCGCCCACGGCGATCACGGGGATCGCTACCGCCCAACAGTAGAGGGCCGCGATGATTCCCTCGTTCACGTGCTGTCCGTTGCCCTCCACCTCGGGGACGAAGCTTGACGCGATCTCCGGAAGGAGCAGCAGCCCCACCCCTGCTAGGGCGAGCATCGAGTTGGTCACGACGGACAGCCTTGCCGGGTACGGTTCCCGGATAAGGCGACCGACGAGCATGACGAGGCCGACGGCACAAACGACGGCCGGCGCAATAATCTTGCCGGACCAATGGACGAGCATGGTGGACCAATACCAACGCTCGTCCGGCATCGGCGGCATGAAGTAGTCCATGGGTGCAGGTGGGCCGTTGAAGTCTTTGATCGTGCCCAGAATCGAACCGCTGACGAGGGCGCCGACGAAGGCGATGGACTTCGGCGTGCGCCGCGCCCACCTTGTCAGCCCTGTGGCGGCACCGAGTCCGGCGAGCAGACCGAGGAAGACACCTTTGCCGGCTCCGTAGGCGATCGGGACCCAGACGTTCCAGGGGTAGTTGCCGACCGTAGCGGCCGTCCACATACCAACCGCACCCCAGACGAGGATGCCACCGGCGACCCCTGCCGCCAGTAGGTCCCTCACACACCTGCCCGTTGTCATAAGGGCAATATGCCCTCCACAGCCGGGCAAGGTCGGGACATCTCGGGTGCGCAATAACCAGTCGCTGATGTTTCCGGCCCCGGCATCAGTACGTGGGCGCCGCGACTATCGCCTTCCGATCTCGTATGGCAGCTCGCTACACAGGCAGGGACGGTTCACCACGGGTCGGCGTCATTCGCCCGGGGCCGCAGTTGGCCGAGCTACCTACCGGGCGGAAGGCGTGAGTTCCATCACTCCGTCGTCGGCGATGGTCAGTCGGCACTTGCCGGGCAGTGTCCCGAGGTCTGCGAGGGGTGCGGCGACCTGCGCCGGGGAAGGATCGGTCACCACGATGACGATGCGCGCGCTGTTGTCTGTGGGCTCCACTCGCACCGCCAACCGCCTCGCGGTGCCGGCAAGGCGAGCGAAGACAGCCTCGACCGCCGAGGTGAGGTCCCGTTGGACCGGCAGCGGCACCCGCGTGAGCGCCGCCGGGTCGGCCAAGGCCGCGTCCTGGATGCGTACGTCGAGCCCGGCCTTGCTCGCGCTGACGGCCGCGCGTACCAACCCCTGACGTAGCTCGGCACCCGCCGAGTCGTTGCCCCAGCGTACGAAGTCGCGCAGCCAGGCGGCGTCCGCTGCCACCTGTCCGCGCAATCCCGGATCGGCGATCGCGTCCATCCGGGCGACGGTCTCGAAGGTCTGGAGCACATGGTCGTGTACGGCACGGGCGTGCCGGGCGCGCTCCCGCCCCACCGCCACCTCGGCCGCCTGAGTCACCGCCTCCTGGCGGGCCCGCCGCAGGTCCCGGTTCGTACGCCGGAGCCAGTGCGCGCATATCCAACCGAGAACGGCGTTGACCAGGTAGGTGACGACGACGCCGACGGCCGGCACCGGCGACTCGTGCCGTGTCGCCACGGCGACCACCGCGTAGGTCACTCCGAACACCGCTCCATTCGCCAACGCCCACGGCAGCCGCCGGCACCTGCTTCCGAAGGTCAGCGTCAGATAGCCGGTGTACGGATAAGCGAAGTACGACCACCCGGAGAATCCGGACCGAGAGCACACCCACGCCCCCGACACGAGCGCGATTACTCCGACGGGAAGGTCCAGGGCAAGCGTGTGCGGGGTCGGCGCGCCGCGCCGCCGCTCCAGGTACAGCACCAGCGCGGCGGCGGCCGTCAGCAGCGCGGCGAGGCCCAGCCCGGCGGCAGGACGCGCCAGCCTTCCCCAGACGAGCGGCACCGCGATCCACACCTGCCCCAGCGCCACGATCCTGATCACGGCCGACGCGACCCGCAGCGTACGGCCGTCCTCCCCAACCGTGGCGGACCCTGCCCACGCCCGCGTGCCATTGCCGGAAGCGGCGGAGAAGGGGTTCATCCCGCCGGAACCCACAGCGTCACCATGGTGCCCTGCCCGGGCCGGGATTCGATCTCAGCGTGGCCTCCGGCATCCGCCAGGCGGCCGCGGATCGACCCGTCCAGGCCGATGCCCGCCCTGACGGCGTGCGGTTCGAAGCCTCGCCCGTGGTCGGCAACGGTGACCGCCACACCGTCCTGGGCGCAGTGCACCTCTATCGTGGCCGTCGCGGTGCCGGCGTGTTTGTGTACGTTGTTGACCGCCTCCTTGGCCGCCGCCACCAGGGCCCGGATGCGCGTACCCCGCAACGGCGGAAGGACCGGCGGCAGCGCCAGCTCGATGGCCAGGCCGGTGCGGCGTCTGTTGGCGGCCAGGCGGCGCAGTTCCGCCGACAGGTCCACGTCGCCGTCGTCAGGAACACCTGCCAGATGCGCGCGCAACCATGTCACATCAGCACGCAGCTGGTGGCGAAGCCGCTCGTCGTCCACCGCCGCTGCCTGCGCCAAGCTCTCCAGCGTCACGAGCACGCGCCGCCGCAGCGCCTCGGCCAGCCGGACGTGCTCCTGTTGCCGGGCCACCTCCGCCTCACGGCGGGTCGCGGCCAACCGCGCGTCGTCGATCCGGCGGGCGGCCGCCCGCAACTGACTGGCGATGACCCAGAGGATCGTCGCGTTGCCCGGAAACTGCAGGGCGTCGGGGACCACGTTCCAGAGCAGTGACGTCCGGCCCACCAGCACGACATCACCGATCAACAGGACCACGCCGAGACCGAACCCCACTGCGATCGTTCTCCAGGCCGGCCATCGTGGGAGGCCGAAGACCACTGATAACAGCAGAACCTGGTTGAAGAACGGGTTCCCCGGCAGGCCCGTCTCCTTAGGCAGGGAGGTCCCGGCCAGCAGCAGGCCCCCGTACACGACAAAGTCGACCACCACCCACCGGCCCCGCACCAGGTGAGAACGCCAGTAGGCCCACGCGGACCCTATGGAGTACGCCGCGGACACGACGACACCGGCGAGCAGGATGGGCCGGTCAGCGTTGATTTCGTACGCCGGACCCGCCAGATAGAGACACGCGACGAGCCGCGAGAAGGCGGCCGTGTTCGCGAGGATGGCCTCGTGCCGATCGACAGCGGAACCGGGCTGCAATCGGAACCTCCCCGACCAATATCGGGCACATGCTAACAGATCAGAAGAGTCTCTCCATGTCCCCGCAGACCATCCCGACAACTGACGTCAAAACGGGAAAATCACAATATGTAAGGCGTTCATTCCGTGCACTGGACGAGCGGGATAAAACAGGTGATCATTGGTCTCGCTTCCAGACACAATCACTTCGACACCGGCCGGCGTCCGGGCTGCCTTCTGGGCCGCCGTTGTCCTCGTCGGCTCGGGTCGCACCGCCCCTCGCGAGTCCCTCGCAGGTCGCTCCAGCACGGCTGCGTCACGGAGGTCAGGTTGATCCATCTTGCGATCGTCGACGACCACCCCATCGCGCGATACGGAGTGGAGCGGGTGCTCGAGCATGTGGCCGAGGTCGCGATCGTGGCCTCGGTGTCCGCTGCGGACGACCTGCTGCGGCTCGTCGCCGACGGCCTGCGCGTCGACGTGGTCATGCTCGACCTCTACCTCGACGGCGACACCCCGTCGATCGACGCCGTGGCCCACCTTGCCGCGGTCACCCGCGTGCTCGTGATGTCCACCTCGGCCCGGCCCGACGACGTCGTCCAATCGATCCGCGCGGGCGCCGCCGGGTATCTCACCAAGCGCAGCGAGGCCGACCTGGTGGTGTCCGGCCTGCGTACGGTCGCCGCTGGCGGTTTCCTGCTCTCCACCGAGCTGGCGGACATCGTCCACGCCCTGCTGGCCTCACCCGACGGCGGCACCGCCGCGGAACCGAGGCTGTCGCCCCGAGAGGACCAGACACTGCGCCTGCTCGCCCGCGGCCTCACCCACAGCCAGATCGCCACCAGACTCGGCGTACGCAAGGCCACGGTCGACACATACGTCGAACGCATCCGGGCCAAACTCAACGCCGGCAACAAAGCCGACCTCACCCGCGCCGCCCTCCAACGCGAGTCCTTCCCTCCCGACCAAGGTCCGTGACGGCACCTGGACGCCCACATATGTCACCGGGGCCGTGGCAGATTGACGCGCGCTTCTTCAGGATCGGTAGGAACGCATTCCTACCGAGGGCTATGGTGAAGCCGTGACCGCACGAAAATTGTCAATCTCGGTCAGCCCGGAGGTCGAAGAGACGATCAAAGCTGCGGCGGAGGAAGAAGGCAAGCCGGTATCGGCATGGCTGGCGGAGGCCGCCGTCGAAAAGGCCCGCCTCGCGGCCCTGCACGCGGCGGGGCGCGCGGCCGCCCGCGAACTGGTGGCCGAATATGAGAGCGAGCACGGCGCGCTGCCCGAGCAGTCCCGGCGGCGGGCCCAGGAGTTCTTGATGGAGGCAGGACTGCTTGACGACGAGTGCTCAAGGGCTGCGACATTCGCCCCGACGACGAGCATGTCGGCCGTGCCGCCGGGGTCGCGTGCGGCCTCGCCGGAACCGCTGATGTGGTGGACGCGATCGTGGTCGCGACCGCCGTCCGATACCAGGCGCCCGTGGTGACCAGCGACCCCGAAGACCTGAAGCACCTCGCCGACTCCCTCGGTGTCAAGCTCCGGCTTTTCACGGTCTGACCCGCTCCGCCGGCCCAACACCTGCCGGGGGAGCAAAGGCGAACTTCACCCGCCCCGCCCCCCAATGCGAGCCATACCCTGACGACCGAGGTCGTGACGGGGACGGCGTAGCACGACCGGCCCTGGCGACATGCGTCGCTTCCGGCGTCCGCGATGCCGCGCACAGTCCCCACGCGCCTTGGCGTGCCGTAGTCGGTCCACTTCGCCCAGCCCCGAGCCCATTCCTCGAAGATCGACGGGAGGCTTCTTCGGGGTTGACAGAAACGCATCCCTACCAGCCGGTTACGGTGCCCGAGTGGGGATCCAGGGCCGGACCAGTTCATCACGGAAACGCATCCGGCGTAAACAGCGCGTCATCAGAAACTTTGACAGGGCTGCCACCGAGGTAGAACTTGATACTTCTCCACGGGCGCACCCCGTTGACCACGAATCGTCTCACCTGGGCCATCTCCCATTGGGTCGCATACGCCCCAGGCTTCGTCCCGGCCTGCCATGCGAGGTTGAACATCTCCTCTGGAGTATTTCCAGAAAATTCATCAAGGAGAATATGAAGGGGCTCCTGCGGATTTTTAATTGTTTTGACAACCGCATGCTGGAAGGTTTCGGCAGAGTAGTTCATGAAATGCCCGACAGATTTTTCTTCGGCAAATTTCGTAAGCCTGTCCCCGCCGATACCCAGCACCTTTCCAGTACAGTTGTGAACGACGATGCTCGAGTCGCCGATCTGAATGTTGTAGGTGTGCAGATCGGCGACGGTGAGGTTGTGGACGCGCTGGTGGGCGGTCCACTTCTTGATCGCGGTGATCTGGACGTGGGTGCCGACACTGGTCTGCAGCCACATGCCGGGCTGAAGGCGGCCGGCGTCGATCCACTGGTGCAGATCGGGAACCCAGAAGGGGTGGCCGTCGGTGGCGACGACGTGGCCGGTCTTGTGGCCGTGAGGGCCGTCGGTGTCGACGGTGATGCCGACGAGGTGCTTCTCGCCTTCACCACTGATGGTCGCGAGGACCCGGCGATTGCCGGTCTTGCCGGTTTCGGGGTCGGTGGCCTTCACCTTGTCGCCCGGCTTGACCTCGGCGATCGCCTTGGCCGACCCATCGGCCATGAGTACGGCGGTGCCGGGAGTGAAGCTGTTGGCGACGCAGTCGACCACACTCTTGCCGGCGTTCTTGAGAAGGCCGCCGCTGAGCTTGCCGGAGAACATCTCGGCCACTTCTGTCGTGGCGGCCTTCATCGCGGCCTGGCCGGCTTCCTTGATGCCCTGTTTCATGGCGGCGGCGCCGGCCTTGAGCGCCGCGCCGCCGACCGACATGAGCCCGCCGGTGAGGGCCCCGATGCCGCCGTCCACGAGGGCGTTGAGGAGCATCTCCTGCGGGCTGTGACCGCCCTCGACGAGATCCTTGACGATCGACCCGGCGGCCCCCGCGACGAAGCCGCACGCGACGGCGCCGACACCGGTCCAGCCGATGAGCGCGCCGCATCCGACGCCGACGACGGTGCTGGTGACGAAACCGGCGATCTCCGCCTTGTGCTGCTCGGCGAAATTGACGGTCGCGTTCCATGCCTTCTGCGCGTTGCAGCCGATGTTCCACCACTCGCAGGCCGGTGGCGGTGCCGGGTAGGTCGGGGCCGGCGTCGAGGTGGGCGGGCCGTTGTTGGAAGTCGGCTTGCTGGGAGTGGAGGTGCTGCCACCGCCACCGTCGTCGTCCAGTAGGTACCTCAGGCCGGACGGGTCACTGGCGGTGACGGGGCTGTTGCCCGCGTAGGCGTACGAGGCCATCTGCTGGGGGTCGCCGGAGTCGAAGACCGGGTCCGGGGAGATGAAACGGCCGGTGGCCGGGTCGTACTCGCGGGCGCCGAGGTGGGTCAGGCCGGTGGGCTCGTCGGTGCCGCCGACGAAACCGTGCTCGTTGGGCCAGTTCACGCTCGTCGCGCCGCGCGGCTCCCCGAAGGGCTTCTGCCGCCGTTGGGTGACCTTCTGGTCGCCGGCCGCCTCGACCGCCAGCAGGGCAGTGCCCTGCCGGTCGGGCATCAGCCAGGTGACGCCTGAGCCGGTGCGCTGGCCGATGGTCGTGCCGCCGAAGGCGTAGTACCGGGTGCCGGAGACCGTCCCGGTGGCAGTGGTCAGCCGTAACTCCATCCCGGGCAGATAGAGGGTCGCGCCGGTGGGGTCGTGGCGGATGAGACGGGTTCCGTCGACGTCGTAGACGTAGGAGACGTCGCCGTTCGTGTCGCGTGCGGTTGCCAGGCGGCCCTCGGCGTCCCAGGTGAGCTGCTGGATGTCGGTCGCCGTCGGCCGCGCCGTGGTGTTGCCGGCCGCGTCGTAGGCGTAGGAGATGGTCTTGGAACCGGCCGAGGTCGTGGTGGTGACGGCCTGGGCCGCGTGCGGCCGCGGAGCGCCGGGGTCGGGGTAGGTCAGCCCGGTGGTGGTGTCACCGGCCGCGGTGTGGTCCACCGAGGAGGTGCGGTTGCCGACGACGTCGTAGCGGAAGGACTGCCAGTACGGCGCGGGCCCGCCGAGGGCCGAGACCGACGGGTCGGCGGCGCAGTCCCCGGATGACGGCGTCCACGCCTCGGTCAGCCTGCGCTGGTAGTCGTAGGTGAAGCACTGCGTGTCGGACGCGCCACCGGCCGGCGTGTCGGCGATCTTGGTGATGTTTCCGGCGGGATTCCAGGTCAGGCGCTGGTCGGCGATCGTGGACGGGGCGGTCTCCCGTACGGCGAGACTGCGCTCCAGACGGCGGGTGGACTCCTCGTAGTAGTAGCCGAGCTGGGCGAGCGGACCGCCGGCCTTGAACGTGAGAACCGCCGGTTCGCCGAGGCGGGTGTACTGGGCCTGGGTGACGTAGGTGCTCGCACCGGTGAGCGTGTACGGCTGGCCGGTGTCGGTGTACGTGAAGCCCAGGACCTCACGGGGAAGGCCCCCGGCGGCGGGCATCGTGGTGGTGGAGACGTTGCCGTCCGGCTTGTAGGTGGTGCTGAACTGGTAGGTCCCGGCCAGGGCCCCTTCGGCGGCGGGGATGGTGATCGAGGTGCCGAGGGAGCGGTAAGCGGCGTCGTAGCCGGTGACCGCCGTGGTGTAGGCGTTGCCGCCGGCCCACCGGGTGGAGGAGGTCACCTGGCCCTTGGCGAGGGTGTCGTAGGTCCACTCCGCGATCTTCGTCGTACCGTCCGAGACGGCGGTCTTGCGGTCGAGCGCGTCGTAGGTGTAGGCGAGAGTGCGCCCCCGGCCGTCGGTGGTGGACACGATCCGCCCGGCGTCGTCGTAGGCGGTGGTCAGGGTGCCCTTGTCGGGGTCGTCCACGCGAACCTGGCGGCCCCGGACGTCGTAGCCGTACTTCCACTGGTTTCCGGCCGTGTCGGTGACCGACGCGAGCAGGTTCTTGGCGTTGTAGGCGTATCTGGTGGCGTCGTACGTCCCCGACGGCGTCGGCCCGTGGTACTGGCGCAGCTGGACGGTGCGGCCCCGGGCGTCGGTGACGGTGCTGGTGGCGATTCCCCCGGCCGGCGGGGTCGTGTCGGTGTGGTCACCGCCGTACGACGTGGTGGTGCGCCATTTCTCCACGCCGAGCGAGCGGAACACGGAGGCGGTGGGCCGGTCGGCGCCGTCGAAGAGCGTGAGCGTCTGGGCGGGGATGGCGTTGTCGCCGGTCGCCGTGAACAGGCCGGTTCCCGGTGCGCCGTCCGCGATGTAGGCGGAGTTGGTCTTGTAGGCGCGACCTGCGGTGTCGTAGAAGGTGTCGGTCACGATTCGCCCGCCGTCGGGACCGACCGCCGTGGCCTGGGTCTGCCGGGCGCGCAGCAGGCCGTCGTAGAGGGCGTACGACGTGGTGTATCCGCCGTTGGCGTTCAGCGTGGAAGTCGTGACCGTCGAGGGGCCGTCGGTGCGGATCAGGTAGCTGTAGGTGGTGTTCGCCGTCTGGCTGCCCTTGGCGCGGCCGGGGAGCCAGACGGCGGTGGTGCGTCCCAGCGGGTCGTAGGTCACGTCGGTGCGTCGGCCGTTGGGATCGGTCGTCCCGATGGTGGCGCCCCAGGCGGGCTCGACGTCGGCGGTGCTGGTCCAGCCGAGCGGGTTGGTCGTGGTGGTCCTCGTGACAGGGCCGCCCGACGCGGGCGTGTACGCGGTCGTCGTATGGTCCCCGTCCACGTCCCACGAGTCGGTGACCCTGCCGTAGGCGTCGTACGCCATGCGGCTGGTGGTCAGGTAGGCAGGCGTGCCGTCGGCCCAGTCCTTCAGGGACTCGGTCCGGGTCACGTCGCCCTTGGTGGGGGCGACACCCCAGTCCTGCCCGTCGTACGAGGTCCGGGCGTCGCCGATGATCTGGTCGGCGGACGTGGGGGTCTTGTCGCAGGACAGGGCGTAGGTCTGCACCCGGGAGGTGAAGGTCAGCAGCCACTTGCCGGTGTTGCGGGCGTAGGTGTATCTGGTGCACTGGTCGTCGGCGGGGTCGTCGACGTCGCCGTAGTCGGTCGTCTGGTCGGCCGCGCCGTACTTGTCGAAACCGGTGACGGTCTTCGTCTCGCGATAGCCGCGTCCGCCGTCGAGCGCGATGCGCTGCACCGTGGTCGCGGTGTTGACGTAACGCGACCGGGTGGTGACCCCGTCGCGCACCCGGGTCGCGGTCGGCGACGACATCCACGGTTCGGTGAGCACGGAGGACACCTCGGCGCCGCCGGGACCGTTGTAGGTGATCCGCTCGAGGACCATGCCGGCCAGGGCGTCGCTGTCGGTGTGGGCGCCGCCGCGCGAGTCAGTCACCGAGACGCTCCGGGTGCCGGACGGCAGATGGTCGCCGTCCATGCCCCGGAAGTACAGCGTCTCTCCGTACGACTGCTGGCCGGGGTCGCCCTTGGTGACCCCCACCTTGGCGTACCCGCGCCACACCGACCACGTCTTCTGGTCGTCCGAGATGAGGCCGTCGTCGTCGGTGTAGTGCCAGGCCGGCGATCCGATGTAGGTGTAGAGGGTCTGCACGCGGGGCGCGCCGCCCGTGTGGTCGGTCTCGGACACCGCGGTCACCACGTACTTGTGGAAGTAGTCCGTGACGGGATCCGTGTAGCCGGGCGGCGTCCACTTGACCGGATAGCACCGCAGCGTGTTCGACTCCGGCGCCGACGGCATGCGTGACCCGGCCAGGCAGTCGGGCTCGGAGTAGCGCACCGAGATCTCGCCGCCCGTCTCGGTGCGGATCGAGGCGATACGCCACCAGTTCATGGCCGGTGAGTGATCGACCGTGTCCACCCGGTTGGCCAGCTGCACTCCGGTGAACGTGACGTCCGGCACGGAGACCGTGCCGCCGACGAGCCCGCTGTGGCTGATGGAGGCCAGCCAGAGCCCGGCCCGGGTGCCGTCGCCCGGGTCTGGATAGGTGTGGTTGAGCGTCCACGACTCGACGTCCCGGTACGCCGACCCGCCCCACACCTGTGTCGTGATCTTCGCCAGCCGCTTCGTGGTGAAGAACGTCGGCGACGTCTGCGTGCAGGAGGTGCCCGTGCAGGACTGGTCCCAGGGCACATCCGGCCAGTTCGCCGGGTGGGCCGAGTCGCAGGCGGTGTTCGGCAGGCAGCGGTCGGCCACGGTGAACAGCACCCGGGCGGGCGCGTTGCCGTACTCGGCGTCGGTGCGCGTGCCGTAGTCGATCTCGGTGAGGTAGCCGCCGCGCTCGTACGACGTGGTCTTGGCCGGGTCGAGGTCGCGGCCGTAGCTGTTGGTCTCCTTCGCATACCGGTACGACATGGAGTTGCCGTGCGGGTCGACGACGTAATCGAGGTTCCACCGCCACGCCTGGCGGCACCACGAGGCGTCGAAGGTCGACTGGTGGCACGGCTCGCCCGCGTTGTTGCCGTACACGGGGACGGTCCAGGTCGAGTTGGTCTCCGGCCTGCCCGAGGTCCAGCCCGGCAGGCGGGTCAGCCCGAACCAGTACTGAGTGCCGTTGGGGGTGGTGACCTTCCAGTACTCGCCGTTGTCGTCGCCGTTGACGGCGCCGGTGAGGTGCTCCACCCGCGAGCCGTCGTCCGCCTTGGGATGCCAGGTGCCGGTCGCGTCGTCGCGGATCAGCTCGCTGACCTTGCCGCCCAGCGAGAGTGTGGCGTTGTCCGTCGCCCAGCACTGGTCGCCGGTCTTCGGCTGCACCCCGTCCTCGCCGCACGGCTTGTAGCGGCGCTCCACGTAACCCGACCACATCTCGAAGCCCTCACCGATCCAGGAGGGCTGGTTGTTGGAGGCGGCGTGCCGGCCGTCCACGCTCTGCGCCGAGTACGCCAGCGCCAGTTGCGGGGCCGGACCGCCCAGCGCGGGCGGCAGGCGCAACGCGTACGACCAGGAGAAGTCGCCCGACGAGCCGCCGGCCGACCACGTGCCCGAGGCCGTCAGCGGGGTGGCCGCGAAGTTGCCCGACGATCCCGAGGCGCCCGCGGTCACCGCCATCAGCGTCCCGGCGCCCGCCGCGGCGGGCACTTCGGCCGACACCGTCGTGCCGTCGTTGCGCGACGGCAGCGCCGTGCCATGGCACCCGGCCTTGTCCGGCGTGGTCAGCGCGCACTCCGGCAGGCTCACCATCTGGAGCCGCCGCGCCCAGTCGCCGCCGTAGGCGGAGCCGAAGGCCGAATAGTCAACCGTGACGCGCACCGGGGCCGTGCTCGCCTCGGCCGTTTCGACCCCTTCGCCGTCCGCGCGCGACGTTTCGACCCCTTCGCCGTCCGCGCGCGACGTTTCGACCCCTTCGCCGTCCGCGCGCGACACCCGCAGCAGCACGGCGTCCGGCCGCCCTGCGGCGGTGGCCGCGCCCCGGTCGAGCACACGTACGGCGACCCGGGCCGGGGGACGCTCCAGGGCGGAGCGCGCGGCACGCCCCTCGGGCGGCCCCACCCGGACGATCCCCATCCCCGGGACCTTCGCCGTGGACGTGCCGACGTCCACGGTGGCACTCCCGGCGCCGGCCACCGCGGCGCCGGCGCCTTTCTTATGGCGTGGCTCGCCGCCGGGTCGGCGGCGTAGGGCAGCACGGAGGACTCGGACTCACCGGCGACCACATGCTCGCGCTGCACCTTCAGCGGCTGGAACCGCGCCGCCCCGGCCGCGTTCGCGGATTCCGCGGCGCCCGCCGCGGCCTCTCCGGTGAACGCGAGCAGCAGCGCCACCACGGTGCCGCCGGCCATCACGGTCAGCGACCGCTTGAGGGCATGGTCGCGCCGTACGCGGGAACGAGGGGTGGACACGCGTACCTCCCACTGTTCGGCGGTGCCGCCGGGATCACTCGTTGAACAGGGTCACGATCTGCTGGTCGGAAAGAACGCCCTGGTAGGCACGGACGTCGTCGACGTCGCCCGGCCACCGGTCCCCCCACGCGCTCGACACGCGGGCCCGGCCGAGGTCCAGCGTCCGCGCCGCGTCGAACGGCGCGGCGCCGGTGGTGCTCGCGGCGAGCCTGCCGTTCACATACAGCCGCATCTCACGGGTGCCGGCGTCGTAGACCCCGGCCAGATGCGTCCACACTCCCGCCTGGACCGGCTGGTCCGCGGCGACCCGCCACTTCGCCGGGTCGTCCACGTCGGAAGCGTGCAGCGCGAACGCCCACTGGCTGCCGTTGTACGAGAGCACGAACGCGCTGAAGGCGGCTCCGTTCTGGCTGACCGCGGTGACCCATCGGCCGGAGGTGCTCGTGGTCGTCAGACGCACCCAGGCGGCCACGGTGAAGCTCTCGTCGGTGTGCAGCACCGGGCCCGACGTCTCGGCGTACCCGTCGGTGCCGTTGAAGGTGACACCGCCCGACCCGTTGTGCCCCCCGGTCCACGTCGCGCCGCCGGAGGTCGTGACGGGGCGGCCGTAGCCGGAGGCGTCCTCGCCCGCGCCGTCGAGGTTCCAGGCGCCGACCAGGGTCGGTGCGGTGGCGAGCGCCCTCGCCTCGGAGGCGTCGATCATCCGGTCCCACACCCTGACGTCGGCGATGTCGCCGGGGAAGTAGCTGATGAGCTTGCCGTCGAACTTCTCGGCCCCGATCAGCAGCCGGCCACCCGCGTTCCAGCCGATCCGCACAGGGGCGGTGCCGGACAGGACGCCGTCGACGTAGAGGCGGAGCTCTCCCGCGCCGGCGTCGTACGTGCCGAGCAGGTGGGTCCACACGCCCGTACGCGGCGCGGTGGAGCCGGCCCGTACGGCGGGCGGGTCGGCGGCGTCGGCCGTCTGCGCCGTCAGGGACCAGCGGTTGCCGGGTTGGTCGTACTGCAGCAGGAGTCCGCTGTTCGTCCCGCCTTCCTGGCACAGGACCGTCGCCCACTTGGCCGCGGAGGTCAACCGGACCCACGCGGAGACCGCGAAGCTCTGGTCGGTGCGCACGACGGGGCCGTCGGTGGCGGCGTAGCCGGTCGTCCCGTCGAAGGAGATCGCGGTGCCGGCCGTCCGCAGCCGGCCGGCGCTCCACTGCGCGCCGCCGCTCAGGGCCGCCGTACGACCGTTCCCCGAGGTGTCGGTCAACGTGGTGCCCGAACCCCCGCCGTCGTCCGGAATCCAGCTTCCCACCGGGCCGTTCGCCGAGCCCGCGTAGAACACGTATGTGGAGACGTCGGACAGGTTGCCCGCCCTGTCGCGTGACCGCACGTACAGCGTGTTGATCCCCTCGCCGGGCGGCGTCGCGGACACGGCGGCGGTGCCGCCGAGGGTGCCGGCGTCCACCGCTGTCGTGGGCGGGTCGGCCCAGCCGTACAGGTAGGACGTCACGTCGGAGACACCGGCCGCGCCCAGGGTGAAGATGCCGGTCTTGCCCTTGCCGCCGTGGAAGCCGCCATCGGCCGGGTAGTCGGCGGACGTCACCGTGGGAGGGCTGCCGGGGCGTGTCGCGTCGACGGTGAACGCGCACTGCCCGGACCAGGGGGAGGTGTCGGTCCTGTCGGTGGACTGCGCCTGCCAGTAGTAGGACTGCCCGTCGGACAGCCGCCCGGCGGGTACGCTCGCGACGAGTTGCCCGCCGTTCGCCACGTTGGTCTGGGTCACCTTGTCGGTGCCGTTCGTGGCCGAGCCGGGCGCCGCCCAGTAGGCCGACACGTCGAGCATCTGACCCGCGTCCGGGTCGGTCGCCTTGGCACGCAACGTCGGCGTCGTCGTGCTGACGTATGTCCCGCTGCCGCAGGGCTTTCCTTCCACGGTCAGCCCGGACGGCGCGTCGGGCACGGTGTTGTAGGTGATGGCCAGGACCGGGTTGTCGTCGAAACGCTTCCACCCGTAGGCGTCGGACTCGTTGGCCGCACGGAGGCCGAGGGTGAGATCCGACCGTCCGCTGCCGCTCGCGTCGCGCACCGCCGAGGTCACGTCGAACTCGACCGACCCGTCGCCGCAGCCGTAGTTCTCGTTGCCCTTCGCGACGTCGGCCTCGCCCAGTTGCCTGATCCACTGGGGCTGGCTGTTCCACGTGGTGCCCAAGTTGATCACGCCGACGTGCCAGAGCTGGACCGGCCGGGCCTGGCAGGACCACGACCACTTCTCGGTGATCTGGAACTTCGCGTTGAGAATGTGCTTGCCCCTGACGCCGGAGGTGTCCATCCGGAAGAACGAGCGGGCCAGCGTGTATTGCTCCGTCTCGTAGCCGACCATCACCTTGCCGTTGGCGCTGTCGGCGAGGTTCTGTCCGTTCCAGAAGGAGACACCGGGGGAGCCGGCGAGCACAGTCGTCCAGTCCAGCCGCTTTCCGCTGAACGACGGGTCGATCGTGACGGGGAAGCGCGTGGCCGGATCGCGCAGGAACGACAGGTCCGGCCGCAGGGTCAGCGTGCCGTCCCGCAGGGTGAGCCCCACGCGGGCCTGCCGTGGCGGCGCGCCGGGAGACACTGCGGTGTCCCACATCAGCGGCGGCGGGGCGGTGAACACCGTCTCACCCCCCTCGTCCCGGCCCACGAGCCCGCCGTCGCCCCCCGCCAGCACCGAAACGCCGGTAGAGCGCAGGGAGAACGCGACCTCGCGCAGCGCCGGATCGGCCGCGGCGGAGCGCGAGTTCACGACCAGCCTTTCGGAGAATCCGTCATTCGACGCGGTCACCAGCAAATCGACGCCGGGCAGTACGTCCCGGTAGGTCGCGGTTTCCCCGGACAGCGAAGGCGTCGGCAGCGCCGTCGGCCACGCCAGCGACATCGACCAGGTCCTGCCCGACATCGTGGCCAGGGGAGCGGTCCCTCCCCCGGAGAATCGCAAGCCCGTCGTGGTGGCGCCGGGGGTCACCGAGCCGTCCGAGGCGCGGCGCAAGGAGGGGTCGACCGGTACCCAGTCGTCACCCCGGCGCACCCGGACGGGCCGGCTCCGTTGCTCCATGGTGAACGAACCGTCCGGGTTGGCGTACACCGTCGCGGTGCCGGTGCGGCTTCCGGTCACCTCCACCCGATGCCGTGAGGAGCGTGCCGCGGCTGACGCGTCGGCCTCGTCGGATCGCGGTGCCACCGACGGCCTCTGGTCGTGGCGCGCCGTGTCGGCGCTCGGTGAGGGCGAGGCGTTCTCCGGCTGACGGACCACTTCGGCGACCGCGGCCGGCGGAGCGCTCAACGGGGCCGCCAACGCGACCGAAGCCAGTGCCAGCGGGCTGACGATCCAGACCACGAATCCGCGTACACGCTTGGCGATGCACCTCGTCACGGCTCACCCGCTCCTGCCCAGACAGCGTCTGCCATCCCACCTCGGGAAGATGATTGTGATCCGTTGACCAGCTACAACGCCTGTCGTCTATTCACCGGACAAGCACCTCGGCCCCGCACCACACCCCGTGTGGTGCGGGGGCTCCAACCCGGGCCTGAGCATGGCCGACCCCCTGCGGCCGGTATTTCTGATCGATCGGGCGGGCCGGGACGAGAGAAGGTGTCTCGTCCCGGCCCGCCCGCTGGTCATGCCAATAGCGGGTGCCAGCCGTCGCGGTAGCGGACACACCGCGCCGGAGCCGGACCTCGTCGTGCCAGGTGCCGGGGACCGGTTCGGTGCGGGCCAGTTCGGGTCGGTCCACCACGACGCACACATCCTCGCCAGGCCACCACCAGCCGCCGGAGCGCGCCAGTGCGGCCCAGTGGCCGAGGTGCTCGAGTTCGTCCGGCCGGTAGGAGGCCAGTCCGAGCCGATGCAGGGCGTCGTAGTAGGCGACCCACGCCGCGTCCTGCTGGCCGTACCAACAGGCCGGTACGGGCCCGCTGCCGGCCAACGTGTTGCGGATCGGCATGCGGAAACCGTGCGCGAGGCTCCGATGCAGTGCGGTGCGGATGCCTTGGTGCACCACGACACCCAGTGGAACGCCGGCGTCGAGTGCCCTCAGAGGTGGCAGTTCGGGCCAGGGCTCGTTCCGTTTGCCCCTCCGTGCCGGGGACAGCTCAGGGTCGGCGTGGGAGACCCCGGCGCTGAGTGCGCCCCGTAGCTGGGACTCGAGCATGGCCAGATCACTGGCCAGTGGCGGTGTCCCCCGCGGGTGCGGATTCCGGATCCAGCCGTAGAGCCGGTCGAGAGTGGGCAGACCGGCGACAAGCGGGATCGCCTGGTCCGGCGAGTCGACCCATTCGAACCGGGGCTTCGGGCGAGAGATCCTCGCGTAGATCGCGGTCAGGCTGTGTTCGACCGTCCGCCGGTCGGCCGGTTGGGTGGACAGGCCGTGGTCAAGCCACTCCTGCCGGATCTTGACGGCTTCCTGCCACCGGTCGTGAGCGCTCTTGCCGCTCCGGACGTCGGTCACAGGTTCAGCGGCGGCGTAGCGCCGCGTGAGCGCGCTCAACGCGCGTGGGCGTCGCCGCCCTTTCGGTTGGAGATCATGCCTCGATGATGGCCTGCACGCCGCGGTGCGCGCAACCACTCGTCCGATCCGCGCCCCGACCACCGCTTGCTCCGCGGCGGACGGGCCGGTTGCGGCGAGACAGAAAATGGGCTGGGGACGGCACCAAAAAGCCGACCGCCCAGTCGACGGCAATCAAGTGCATTCCGAAATCGATTTGCGCGGCTTCGACAAGCTGACTGAACGCCACCCGCATCGTAAAGTCGGAACGTGACTGACGACGAACTGCGAGCGGAATTGCTGAAGCGCATGAAGGTCGATCAGGATATCCGTGAACCAGCCAAGGAGCCTCTGAACCAGGAGCGCATGGTCCAGTGGAGGAACATCGACCGGGACAACACGGCATGGCTGCGGTCGGTGGTCGGCATGCGCGGCTGGCCACTCTTGTCCCAGGTCGGAGAGGACGGGGCGCTCGCGGCATGGCTACTCGCCCAGCACGCCGACGCCTCGCCCGAGATTCAGCGCGAATTCCACCGGGCGCTTTCCGACGCCGTTGCCCGGAACGAGGCGAAGCCCGCCCACCTCGCCTACCTCGAGGATCGAGTGCGAGTGAATTCCGGTCGTCCCCAGCTATATGGAACTCAATTCTTCAGCGAGGGCAGCGGCTTCAGACCACACCCGATAGAGGACGCAGATCAGCTGGATGACCGACGCGCTGCAGTAGGCCTGGAGCCGTTCGAGCAGTATGAAGCGCAAATGCGGCGCCTGTACGAGGGCGACGTCTGACGCCGTTCTCGCCATACCTTTCTGTGCCTATCGGGGGTGCCTACGGGGCGTCGGGGCGCCAGCCGGTGACGTCCCGCTCGGTGATCTCGCGCAGGATCCGGGCGGGGTTACCGGCGGCGATGACGCGTGCGGGGACGTCCCGGGTCACGACGGCCCCGGAGCCGATGATCGCGCCGTCGCCGATGGTCACACCGGGGTTGACGGTGACCCCGCCCCCGATCCACACGCGGTCGCCGATGGTCACGGGCTTGGCGTAGCAGGCCCCGGCGACGCGCTCCTCAGGATCGATGGCGTGATTAGAGGTGTAGATGCTCACGCGCGGTCCGAGCAGGACGTTGTCGCCGATCGTGATTCGTGCGCCGTCGAGCATGACGGCGTCGAAGTTGGCGTAGAAGTCGGCGCCGACGCTGATGTTGTAGCCGAACTCGCACCGGAAGGTGGGCTCGAAGTGAGCGCCGGGGCCGACGTGGTCGAGCAGGTCACGCAGGAGAGCCTCGCGGTGGGCCTGGGGAGCGCCGAAGCTGTCGTTGTAGGCGTTGGTGAGCAGCACGGCGCGCCGGCGAGCGGCGACCAGTTCGTCGGTCAGGTCGTTGTACATCCGCCCGGTGAGGATGTGGGCGCGCTGTGCCTCGAGGCTCACGGTTGTCTCCTGCGGCGTTCGGTCTTCGTACTCGTCGAGGAGCAAGTGTCGCGGACGCCGGCGCATCAGCTCATCGAGAGGGCCCCGGCGCGGGCCGCCGCCAGCGCCGCCGCCGCGGCCCGGTCCGCCGCGGCCTCGTCCAGAGGTTCCCCGGTGTTGAGCAGGGCGTAGTACAGGGGTGCGGAGACCGCGGCGATCACCCGGCGCGGGTCGGTGCCGGTGGGCAGTTCCCCTCGTTCGATCGCGTCGGTGACGCAGCCGGCCCATTCGTCGATGCGTACGGCGTAGAAGCGGCGCAAGGCCTGCGCCGCCTGGTCGTTGCAGAGTGAGGCGGCGATCAGTGCCTTGAACAGCCGCCCCTGGCGGGGATCGGTGAGGGTTTTGAGGACCAGCCGGGCGTTGTCGCGCAGATCCTGGTCGATGTCGTCGTTGCGGGACCGGGGCAGGGATCGTTCGGCCATGTCCTGGAGAAGGTCGGCGGCGAGCGCGCCGGGCGTGCCCCAGCGGCGGTAGAGGGTGGTCTTCCCGACTCCCGCGGTACGCGCGATCTCGCCGAGGTCGAGCCCCTCGAAGCCCTTTTCGGCCAGGGTGTCGGCGGCGGCTTCGAGTACGGCCTCGCGGACGCGGGCGGTGCGTCCACCTGGGCGGACGGCACCGGGCGGTGGAGTGGCTGCTGCCATGACGGCTCCTTCCCACAAGGCGACTATCGGAACCGCAGTTCCCTTAAGGCGGCATGGAGTGCTAGTGTCCTCATCAGTTTAACGGGACGACAGACCCGTTAAGTCGCTGCATGGCCCCCATGCCCGAAGGGATGTCTCTGTCATGTCCACCACGAAATCTCTGCCGACTGCCGCGACCGCCGCGCCACCACGGCGCCTGACCGGCCGCCTGAAGGTCGTCCTCGCGGTGCTGCTGGTCGCCCAGTTCATGCTGGCGGTCGACTTCTCGATCCTGAACGTGGCGCTGCCCGCGATCGGCGACGACCTCGGGTTCTCCCTGGCGGATCTGCAGTGGGTCACCACCGCCTTCGCGCTGTGCGCGGCCGGCTTCACTCTGTTCTTCGGCCGCATCGGCGACCTGATCGGCCGCAAGCGCATCTTCCTCGGCAGCCTCGCGCTCCTGGGCGCGGCCTCGCTGGCCGGCGGGCTCGCCCCGACCCCCACGGTCCTCGTCATCGCCCGCATCGCCCAAGGGCTCGCCACCGCCGCCGCCACCCCCGGCCGGGCTCGCCCTGCTCACCACGTCCTTCCCCCGAAGGCCCCCTGCGCCAGAAGGCCCTGGGCCTCAACGGCGCGCTCATGTCCGCCGGGTTCACCGCCGGCGCGGTCCTCGGCGGCGTGCTCACCGACCTGCTGTCCTGGCGCTGGGCCTTCTTCGTCAACGTCCCCGTCGCCCTGGCCGTGCTCCTCGTCGCCCCCGCCGTCATCGCCGAGTCGCGTCCCGCCGCCCGTCCCAGGATCGATCTGCCCGGCGCGCTGTCGGTCACCCTCGGGCTGCTCGGCGTCGTCTACGGCCTGACGCGGGCCGGCGAACACGGCTGGAGCGAGCCCCTCGCCCTGACGGGCCTGCTGGCCGGGGCGGTCCTGCTGGTCGTCTTCTACCGTGTCGAGCGCAGGGCCGCCGAGCCCCTGGTCCCGGTGCGCGTACTGCGCAAGCGCACTGTGGCCTGGGGAAACCTGCTCGGGCTGCTCGCCTTCGTCACCGAGACGTCCCTGGTGTACCTGCTCACCCTGTACATGCAGAAGACCCTCGGCTTCTCGGCCCTCGCCGCCGGACTCTCCTTCGGCGTCCTGGGAGCCGGGACCGTGACCGGCGGCATGCTCGCCCCGAAGGCGATCGCCCGCACCTCCACGACGGCCGTCCTGATCGGCGGCGGGCTGCTCCAGGCCGTCTTCACCGCCGTGCTGGTCTTCCTGGGCGACACGCCGGCCTCGATGGGACTGCTGCTGCCCGCCACCTTCCTGGGCGGCGTGGGCAACATGCTCGTCATCGTCGGCTTCATGGTCACCGCCACCACCGGGCTCCCCGACCACGAGCAGGGCCTGGCCACCGGCCTGGCGTCGATGTCCCAGCAGGTCGGCATCACCATGGGGACCCCGATCATGTCCGCGATCGTCACCGCCACGGCCGGGGGCGCGGCGTCCGCCGGGGCGATCCTGCACGGTGTCACCGCCGCCGTCGCCGTCAACGCGGTCCTCGTCCTGCTCGGCGTCCTCCTCGCCGCGGTCTTCCTGCGCACACGACGCGACCGCGCGCACGCCTGACCGGTCCCTCCCCCCTCAAGGAGCACATCATGGACCTTCAGCTCACCGGCAAAGTGATTCTCGTGACCGGTGCGACCAGCGGCATCGGCCTCGCGACCGCGCGGTTGCTCGCCGCCGAGGGGGCGCACGTCGCGGCATTGGCGCGCGGCGGCTCCGCCCTCCCCGCGCTTCCGCCCGGCACGCTGCTCATTCGCGCCGACCTCACCGACCCGGCCACCCCCGCGCATGCGATCGCGCAGATCACAGACCGGTACGGCAGGCTGGACGGCTTGGTCAACAACGCCGCCTCCCTGACCTCCCGCGAGTCCTTCGCCGCCATCGACGACGACCAATGGCACTCCACGTTCGAGCTCAACCTGCACGCGGCGGTCCGGATGACCAGGGCCGTGCTGCCGACCCTGGAGAAGAACCCGGGGGGAGGCGCCATCGTCCACGTCGCCAGTGAGGCGGCCCGCCTGCCCGACGTCTCGATCGCGGACTACGCCGCGTCCAAGGCGGCACTGCTGTCGGTGTCGAAGTCCCTGGCAGCCGCTCTGGGCCCGGCCCGGATACGCTCCAACGTCGTCTCCCCGGGGCCCACGCGCACCGCGCTCTTCGACGCTCCGGGCGGCTTCGCCGACCAACTGGCCCAGCGCTTCGGCATGTCGCCGGCGGAGGCCGTCGACCACTTCGTACGCGTCGAACGGCGACTGCCGACAGGGCGCATCGGCACCCCGGAGGAGGTGGCCGGGGTGATCGCCTACCTGCTGTCACCCCTCGCGGCGCAGGTCACCGGCGCCGAGTGGGTCATCGACGGAGGAGCCCTGCGCCAGTTGTGAACGCTGCCGTCCACTCAAACTCGCGTTCCACAGACAGGAGATCGTCGTGAACCCCTTCGCAGCCAAGACCGGCACCGCGCTCGCGGCACTCGTGATCGCCCTCGGCGCGCCTGCGGCCGCCGCCGTGCCTGCCCAGGCCCGCGCCGAACGGCCGACAGCCTGGCAGGCCGCGTGGATGGCCGCGCCGCAGCGGGCCAGCACCGGTTTCGAACCGAACTGGTCGGAGGAAGGCTTCAGCGGCCAGAGCGTGCGCCAGGTGGTCAGGCTCACCGCCGGCGGCTCGTCGCTCCGCATCCGCTTGTCGAACGACTACGGCCCCTCCGCCGTCCGCCTGACCGGAGCCACCGTGGCCTACGCCGGTCAGGGAGCCTCGGTGCGGCCGGAGTCCATACGGCGGCTGACCTTCGCGGGCGCCGAGGCCGCCGACATCCCGGCCCGCGGCTCCCTGACCAGCGATCCGGTGCGGCTCCGCGTGCAGCCGTTCCAGTCCGTGGCCGTCACGCTCTACTTCGCCGGCACCACAGGACCGGCGACTTTCCACGCGCAGGCGTACGCCGGCAGTTACCGGGCGCAGGGCGACCACCGCACCGACACCACCGCGGACGCCTTCACCCAGGTGACCCACTCCTGGTACTACCTGTCCGGCGTCGACGTCACCGGCGGGAACGACCAGGGGAAGGACGCGGTCGTGGCCTTCGGCGACTCCATCACCGACGGGTTCGGCTCGACCACCGACGCCGACGGCCGCTACCCCGACGAACTGGCCGAGCAGCTCGCCGCCCGGGGCCGGGCCCGGCCCGTCCTGAACGCCGGCATCGGCGGCAACCTGCTGCTGCACGACTCGGCCTGGTATGGCGACGGCTCGGCGGCCCGCTTCCGCCGCGACGTGCTCGACCAGCCCGGTGTCGGCACGGTGGTCGTGCTACAGGGCGTCAACGACATCGGGTTCAGCGAGTCCGACACGCCCACGTACAAGCCCGCGCCCGTGGTCTCGGCCGACGAGCTGATCGGCGGATACCGCCGGCTCATCCGGCTCGCGCATGCCAAGGGCGTCAAGGTGGTCGGGGCGACCCTGCTGCCCTTCAAGCGCTCCGACCACTGGGGTGAGCACGCCGCCGCCGTCAGCGACGCCGTCAACCAGTGGATCCGCACCAGCCGCGAGTACGACGCCGTCGTCGACCTCGACCGCGCCATGGCCGCACCGGGCGACGCCGACCTGCTCAACCCCGCCTACGACAGCGGCGACCACCTGCATCCCAACGACGCCGGCTACACCGTCATGGCCCGCCTCATCGCCGACGAGCTGACGACCACGACGAGGTGAGGCCCCGGACGCCCCTTCACCGGAAATACCGTTCCTCACACAGGCGACCACGCGCACGCCTGAACGGCCACTCCTCTCTTCCTCGGCTCACCGCGCGGCGAGCCACCGCCAGCGGGGCAGTTCGAGCACCACGGTGACCGCGGCCAGCACGGTCACCGGCACGGCGGCGAGCGCGGGCCAGGCGGCCCACGCCGCCACCACCGCCGCCGCCAACTGCACAAGGACCAGCGCGATCGTGACCGGCCCGGGCACCGCGACGATCACGTTCCGCTTGTCTCCCGGCGTGGACAACAGCGTCGGCAGCCCGATCAGCACCACGACCGACAGCACGGCCAGCGGCACGGACCATGAGGCGATGGCCCACGGTGTCGCGACCCAGGCGACCAACTCGGTGGCGAACCGGAACACGGACGCGAGGCGGTCGTCCGGCCGCGAAGTGGATGACATGCGCGCAATGTACCGTTCTTCACGCCTGTGGTCGCGAGCGCCGCGTCACGCTGTCGCGCCTCGCACCGAGCGAGCCAGGCGTCAGGCCGTACGGAGGAGGGCGAACCGCCGGGCGAACGCGGACATCTCGTCCCGCTGCCGCTCCGGTTCCGTGGACGAGGGGCTGACCACGATGCGGGTCACGCCCTGCGCGGCGTACGTCTCGACGCGTTCCGGGGACATGTCGATCGACCCCCAGCGCGTGTATTCCAGCGCGTCGGGATCGCGACCGGCCTCGGCTGCCGCCGACCGGGCCAGTTCCCACTGGGCGGCGCGTTCCTCCGCGGTGAGCGCGCCGCCGGGAAAGTAGCCGTCGCCGCGCCGCCCGGCGCGGCGGGCGGCGGCCCGGCTCGACCCGCCCACGTGGATCGGCAGGTGGGTGACGTCATAGGGCTTGGGATAGCTGCACAGGTCGTCGAAGCCGAAGAACTCGCCACTGAAGCTGACGCCCTTCTCGTCTCCCTCCCACAGCAGCCGCAGCACGTCGATGGCCTCGTCGGCACGGCGTCCCCGGCTGGCGAAGTCGACCCCCGCCGCCCCGGCCTCGCCGGGCAGGGTGCCAAGCCCCACGGTCAGCAACCGCATCCGCCCCTTGGACAGCACGTCGATCGTCGCCAGGCGCTTGGCCAGGACCACCGGGTGGTGGTACGGCAGCAGCAGCACGGCCGTGCCGAGCAGGAGGCGGTGCGTGGCCGCCGCGACGAAGTTCAGGCAGTCGAGCGGATCGGGATAGGGCAGCGTCGGCGGGATCTCGAAGGAGCCGATCGCGGCGCCGGGATACAGCGCGATGTGCTCCGGCAGGTACAGCCCCTCGAAGCCGCAGTCCTCGGCATGGCGGGCATAGGCCACGAGCCGGTCGGGGTCGAGCCCGTCGGCGGTGGAGTAGGCGATCGCGAATTTCATCGGGGCTCCTCGGGCCGGTGTTCGCGATCACGCTAGAACCTTGACGCAGGCGTCAAGGCAAGGGCGGAGCCGGCTCAGGCCGGGTAGGCGTGCGTCTCCGTGGCCTTGACGGCGGCCCAGACCTGCCGGCCGGGGGTGAGGTCGAGGTCGGCGGCGGCCGCCGGGGTGACGTCGGCGAGCAGCGGGATCGGCCCGTGGAGGTGCACGCGGACGTTGTCGCCGTGCCGTTCGATGCCGTCGATGACGGCCTGCCACAGGTTGCGTGGGCTGCCGTCGGGGCGGGTCCGGTAGAGGGCGACGGCGGACGGCGGGAAGGCCACGAAGGCGGGCCCCGTCAGGCGTTCGGCGCTGCTGAAGCGCACATCGCCCACGACGACGTGGTTCCCGTCGGCCTCGCCCCGGTAGAGGTTGAGGCCGACGAGGCGGGCGACGTAGTCCGTACGCGGATGACGGGCGATCTCGCCCGGGGTGCCGGTCTGCACGACGGCGCCGTTCTCGATCACCACGAGCCGGTGGGCCAGGACCATCGCGTCGAGCGCGTCGTGGGTGACGAGGATGGTCGCGCCGTCGAAATCGGCGAGGTGGCGGCGCAGCTCGGCCCGGATCACCAGCCGGGTGTGGGCGTCGAGGGCGGCCAGCGGCTCGTCCAGCAGCAACAGGCGGGGCCGTACGGCCAGCGCGCGGGCGAGGGCGACGCGCTGCGCCTGGCCTCCGGACAGACGCCCGGGGCGGACATCGGCGTGGCCGGCGAGGCCGACGCGGTCGAGAAGCTCGGCGGCGACCCGGCGGGCCGCGGCCTTGCCGAGCCCCTGGCAGCGGGGCCCGAAGGCGACGTTGTCGAGGGCGGACAGGTGCGGGAACAGCAGGTAGTCCTGGAAGACCACGCCGATCCTGCGGCGTTCCGGCGGCAGGTGGTGCACCTCGGCGCCGTCCAGCTCGACGCGCCCGCCGCTCAGGGCGGTGAGCCCGGCGAGGCCGCGCAGCGCGGTCGTCTTGCCCGCGCCGTTGGGGCCGAGCAGCGCCACCACCTCACCGGCCGCCGCGCGGAGTTCGACGTCCAGGCGGAAGGCGGGACGTTCGACGACCAGGTGGGCCTCCATGCTCATGCCGCACCCACCCAGCGGTCGCGCAGCCCGGCCAGCACGATCACCGAGACCGCGAGCAGCACCAGGCTGAGCACGATGGCGGCGTCCGGATCGGTCTCCAGCGCCAGGTAGACGGCCAGCGGCATGGTCTGCGTGCGGCCGGGGAAGTTGCCGGCGAAGGTGATGGTCGCCCCGAACTCGCCGAGCGCGCGGGCCCAGCACAGAACGGCGCCGGCCAGCACGCCGGGGGCGACCATGGGCAGGGTGACCCGGCGGAAGACCGTCCAGCGGGAGGCGCCCAGGGTCGCGGCGGCCTCCTCGTAGCGCTGGTCGCCGCGCGCAGCGCCCCCTCCACGGCGATGACGAGAAACGGCATGGCGACGAACGCCTCCGCGACGACGACTCCCGTGGTGGTGAAGGGCAGGGAGACGCCGAAGGCGTCGTACAGCCACTGGCCGACGAGCCCGCGACGGCCGAGCACCAGGAGCAGCGCGACGCCGCCGACGACCGGCGGCAGGACGAGCGGCACGGTGACCAGCGCGCGCAGCAACCGCCTCCCCGGCAGGGTCGTACGGGCCAGCAGCCAGGCGAGCGGCACGCCGAGCAGCAGGCAGACGGCGGTCGCGATGGTCGCGGTCACCAGGGAGAGCCGCAGGGCCTCCAGCACCCGCGGCTCGGCCAGCCGTTCCGGCAGGGTCGCCCACGGCGCGCGGGCCAGCAGCCCGGCCAGCGGGAGGACGAGGAAGGCCAGCCCCGCGAGCGCGGGCACCAGCAGCGGCCACGGCGTGCGCGCCCGCGGGCCGCGCGCTCGTACGGGCCCGGTCACGGCGCCTGGAAACCGGCCTTGGTCAGCACGTCCCTGCCCTGCTGCGACAGCACGAGATCGACGAACTGCTTGGCCAGATCGGGTGCGGGCGCCTTGGTGAGCGCCGCGATCGGGTAGTCGTTGACCGCCTGCTCGGCCTCCGGGAAGTCGATGCCCTTGACCTTCCCGCCGGAGGCGATCACGTCGGTGCGGTAGACGAGCGCCGCGTCGACCTCGCCGAGCCGGACCTTGGTGAGCGTCGCCTTGACGTCCTGCTCCAGGGTGACGGGAGTGACCTTGAGGCCTGCCGCGTCCAGCGCCTTGGTCGCCGCGGCGCCGCAGGGCACCTGCTCGGCGCACAGGGCGACCTTGACCTTCGGGTCGGTCAGGTCCTTGAGCGACTCGACCTTGGCCGGGTTGTCCTGCGGGACGGCGATCTGGAGCGTGTTCTTGACGAACACGGTGGGCGCCGAGGCCAGCCCGGCGTCGGTGACCGTCTTCATCGTGGCCGGGCTCGCGGCGGCGAAGACGTCGGCGGGCGCGCCCTGCGTGATCTGCTGCGCGAGCGTCGCGCTCGAGCCGAAGTTGAAGGTGACCCTCGTGCCGGAGTGGGTGCTCTCGAACCGCCTGCCCAGCTCGGTGAACGTCTCGGTCAGGGACGCCGCGGCGAACACCGTGAGCGACTTGGCAGCCCCCGAGCCGGACGCGGAAGCGGCCGTGTCCGAGGAGGAGGAGCCGCACGCCGCCAGGCTCAGCACCGAGGCGAGGACGGCGGCCAGGGAGAGACGTCTGAGCACCACGGCTCCTTCTACTGACTCGCGACGCGCGCGTGGTCGGGGATCTCGACGACGACGTTGGTGGACTTGACGACGGCCACCGCCATCACCCCCGGCTCCAGGCCGAGCTCGTCGGCCGCCTGGCGGCTCATCAGCGAGACCACGCGGAACGGCCCGGCGGCGATCTCCACCTGGGCCATCACCGCGTCCCTGATCACCTCGGTCACGATCCCGCGTAAGCGGTTGCGCGCCGAGGAGACTCCGGTGCGCTCGTCCGCCTCGGTCTGGGCCCGGGCGAACGCGGCGAGGTCGGTGCCGGCGATCAGGCGATGGCCGTTCTCGTCGCGGTGCGCGGCGAGCCGGCCCCCGTCGACGAGACGCCGCACGGTGTCGGCGCTGACGCCGAGCACCGCGGCCGCTTCGCTGATCCGGAACGTCGTCACGGGCACCACCTTACGCCGCAATTGCTGGCCCTTGGAGTTCTGTTCGATCGCAGAAGCTCTTTCATTCGGGTTCTCGCTCTCTCATCTGCGAGCCAGCGCCAGATAGCGCTCGTCGGTGTCGTCGTAGTCGATCAGGGTCCAGCCGGCGGTGTCCAACAGGGGGCGGAGGTTGTGCTCGGCCCGTACGTCGCCGGGGGTCAGCGTGCGGCCGCGCCGAGCCGCGAGCACCGCACGGCCCACGGGATGGAACAGCGCCAGCCGTCCGCCGGGGCGGGTCACCCGGGCCAGCTCGGACAGCACGGCCACCGGCTGGAGAACGTGGGAGATCAGCCCGGAGGCCAGCACGCCGTCGGCCACGCCGTCGCGGAGCGGAAGCCTCCCGACGTCGGCGATCAGCAGCCGGCCGAACTCGCCGCGTCCGCGCTCGCGGGCCGACCGGATCATCTCCGGGGTGACGTCCACGCCCACCACGTGTCCTGCGGCCCCGACCGCGTCCCGCAGCAGAGGGAACGCGCGGCCGGTGCCACATCCGGCGTCGAGGACCAGACCTCCGGCAGGCAGGGCCATCTCGGCGATCGCGGCGGCGAAGGCCGGGCCGTCGTCGGGATACTTCTCCTCCCAGGTGTCCGCCTTCGCGGCGAAGAACTCCCTGGTCTCCTCAAGGGATCGATCGTTCATCTCTTCGTCTCCTCAGCGGAAGGAGCTGGATGAACGATTCGACCACGGTGCGGGCCTCGTCACGAAGCCGAGCACCCGTTCGCGCACGGGCTCACCCTACGCCGGTAGATCACCGCCGGCTTCCGTCAGAGAGGGAGCGTGATCCGGTCGACGCACCAGTAGAGGCCGACCGCCACGATGGGCAGTGACATGGCGGCGGTCACCCAGCGCACTGCCGACGTACGGCGCAGCAGCGCCAGCAGCGGGAAGAGCACCGCGATGATCAGCAACTGGGTCGCCTCGATGCCGACGTTGAAGCTCAGCAGCGACAGGAGCAGCTCCCACGACCCCTTCTCATCGATGTCCAGCGCGCTCGCGAAGCCGAGCCCGTGCACCAGGCCGAAGGCGAAGACGATCGGCAGCCGCCACCTGCCCAGTTTGTCCTCGTCGCGGCCCAGGAGGTTGGCGACGGCCACGACGATGATCGACACCGCGATGACCGGCTCGACGATCCCCGCGGGAACATCCACGATCCCCAGCGCCGCCAGGAGGAACGTGATGCTGTGGGCGACCGTGAACGCGGAGGCCGTGACGACGACGTCGCGCGGGCGGCGGGCGCCGATGAGCAGGGCGAGCAGGAAGAAGATGTGGTCGAGTCCGGACAGCAGGTGCTCGGCGCCGAGCAGGAAGAACTCCCCGATCTGGTGCGAGGCCCGGTGCTCGCCGACCCGCAGCGTCGGGTTACCGGCGGTCAGGACCGCCGAACCCGTCGTGCCGTCGAGCGTGTAGCCGACGATCGTCTCCGTGCTGTGCACGAAGCTCTCGGCGTCGGGGAAGAGCGCACTGGAGATCGCATGCCCTCCCCCGCCGTCGCTCGCGCAGTGGTAGTCGAGGGTCAGCACCGCGTAGGCCACGTCGTCCCGGTCGCGCACACCCGCGTCGCCCACGGGCGTGGGCGCGCACGGCCTGTCGCCGTACGCCACGGCGAAGCGGCGGGTGACGTAGTCGGCGACGGCGGCGCGGTTCTTCTTGAGCTGGCGGAGTTGCTCGGCCCGCTCCTTCGCGTCGTACGCCTCGGCGTACAGCCAGGCCGACTTCATGAGGAGGTCGTACTCCAGGTCGAGCACGACTCTGACGTCCGCGCCCGTTCCGGTCACCGTGGCGTGCGCCTTGGTGGTCGCGTTGTGCGCCGCCGCCGGAGCGGAGAACGCCGTCAGCCCGCCGAGGGCGAAAGCGAGAGCGAGGACGGCGGCGGACAGCCTGCGAGACATGTCTCGTTCTCCAGGATCAGAGGAAGGGAGGCCGCCCCGGACGCTCCGCGTCGACGCGGGGTCCGGGGCGGCGATGACGGTTACCTGCGCTGGAACCAGCGGTAGAGGGGCGAGTCCGGTCCCCACTTGCCGGGGCGGCCGTGCTCGTCCTTCGTGACGAAGACGCTCGGCTCGGAGGCGGTCACGCCGCCGCCGGTGGAGCGTGCGGTGACGAACCAGGCGTAGGCCGTGTCGCCCTTGAGACGCTTCCAGGTCGCCGAGGCCACCTGACCCGACGGGACCGTGCTCGTGCCGATGACCCGGGTGGGCTTGTAGATCGCCAGCGAGTCGGTCGTGAAGCTCGTCGTGCGGGTGGTGAGATCGACCGGCAGCACCATGTTGTCCTCGCGGCCGTCGTAGCGGCGCAGCGGGTCGAACTCGCCCGCGCCGAAGTCGTTCAGCAGCGGTGAGTAGGTGTCCACCGTCAGTTCGGCCCGCTTGACGTTGAACTGCAGCAGCCGGAAGAAGCTCGCGCCGAACTGAAGCTGGTCGTCCGGGTTGTATCCGCCGACCTGGGTGAGCCCGAGGCGGTCGGCGGAGACCGTGTAGAACTGGTAGTCCGCCAGCAGTTCGACGACGCCCTTGCCGACCTGGCCGACCTTCGGCTTCACGTTGGTGGCCACGCCGTGCTCGTGCCCGGCGAGGATGAGGAAGACGTTCGGGTTCTTCTCGACCACCGTCTTGTAGAGCATCGAGCCGTCCGGCGCCGAGAATCCCGCGCCGCGCCCGTCCGGGTTGGTGCTCGGCACGAGGTAGTCGTGCGAGAGCAGGATGCCGTTGCGGTCGGGGAACCGCTTGAAGACGGAGTCGGCCCACTCGGCCTCCTCCCGCGTGACGCCGTACGACAGGCCGACCACGACGAAGTCCAGCCCGCCGGCCGAGAACAGGTCGTAGTGGTTCTGGTTGTCGCCCTCCTTCCACGGCCCGCCGTACTCGGCGTGCTGCCAGCCCTGCGCCGCCGTCTGGTAGCGGCCGGGGCCGTAGTACGTGTTGTAGATCGCCTCCGGCCCGTCCTCGGTGCCCGACTGGTTGTCGTGGTTGCCCGCGATCACGCCGTTCGGGATCTTCGCCTCGTCCAGGACGCGCTGCTGCTTGGACGACACCTCGAACTCACCGACGACCTGCCGCTGCGTGGCCTCGTCCGCGGGCTTGCGGATGTTGTTCTCGATGAGGTCGCCGGTGTGCGCGACGTACGAGATCTTGCGCTGGTCCTTGTTGTCCTTGATCCAGTTGACGATCCCGGCGTACGCGGACTCCCACACCGCGCGCTCCTCGGCGGTCTCCTGCTCCACCGCACCCTCGGAGAGGTACTGCGTGTCGGTGAAGTGGACGATCGAGAAGTCGTACGTGGAGGGGTCGGCGAAGCCGTTCGGGTCACCGGGGTCGATGTCGTCGGCGAACGGGTCCTCGCCGGTCACCATCACGTGGACCTGCTGCCCGTCGACGTACTGGTCGCCGACGACGGCGGTGAGCGCGGTCCGGCCCTCGGCGGCGCCGCGGGAGCTCGTCAGCAGATCCCACGCCCGGGTCTCGGTGTTCCACGCCCGCAGCGACACCAGGCGCTCGGGGTCGATGGCACCCTCCCAGCGCAGGACCGGGGCGTCCACGTGGCCCTTCACCTGGATGTCGTACCGCTGGTAGGTGACGTCCCGGCCGGCGGGCGCGTCGAGCGTCGCGCCGTCGGCGGGCTCAAGCCCGGCGGCCTTGACCTTCTTCTCGCCGGGCACCTGCAGGGTCGTGGGGACGGCCTCGGCCACGCCCTGGAACGCCTGGTTCGGGGTCAGGATGTCGGCTTCGGAGAACGTCGCCGTGACCTGGCCACCGCCGGGCTCGGCGACCTTCGCCGAGAGCGTGACGGAGCCCGACACGTCGACGGCTCCGGACGCCGGGGTGAGCTCGGCCGGGGCGTCCGGGATGCCCGCGGACTCGAACGTGACCTCCCGGGTGGCGGTGTTGCCGAGCGAGTCCGCGGCGGTCACGGCGAGGGTGTGCGAACCGGGCCGCAGTCCGGGACCCACCTGGGCGCCCAGCGCGATCGCCTGCCCATCGAGCGTGACGTCCGGCCCGGACACCACACCGGAGGCGTCCTCCAGCTTGACGTCCAGCACCACGGAGGCGGTGATCTTCTCGCCCGCGGCGGGGACGCTCGTGGCGACCTTGGGCGCCGAATTGTCGGTGATCAGCGTACGGGTGGCGGTCTCGCCCGTGGTCGAGGTCGCGGCGAGGGTGTGCTTGCCGTCCTTGATCGCGGTGGTGTCGAGATCGGCGCTCAGGCCGCCGGCGGGGGCGTCCACGAGAAACTCGAGGTCGATCTCGGTCAGCAGGTTCACGTTGTCGCCGCAGTTGCCGTCGCCCATGCTGTAGGAGCTCTTGAGCAACTGACCGGTCGCCGTGCCCTTCACCGGGGTGAGGGCGATGTTCGAGATCGCGAAGTCGTCGCGGTTGTTGCCGCACGACGTCGGATAGGTGCCGGTCACGAAGTCGATCGTGTTCCAGCCGGGCACGAGATACTCGTTCGGGAAGGTGAAGTCGACCCGCCTGCTCACGAAGTCGCCGTCGAGCACGACCTTCCGCCCGTTCACGAGCAGATAGTTCTGGTAGCGCGCCTCGATCGAGTTGGTGCCGACGGTGAAGCTCAGGGTCGCGTCACCCGAGCCGAGCGTCCGGACGACGTGCACCGCCGGAGCGTCGATCGTGTAGCGCAGCTCGACCTCACGAAGGGCGGTCTGGCTGCTGCCGCAGGTGCCGTCGCCCAGGTCGTAGGACGGCTTGACGTCGTGACCCGTCACGGTGGCGCCGTCGAGGGCGAGGTCGAGGTTCGCGATGGTGAAGTCGTCGCGGTCGGTGCCGCAGGACGCCTTCCAGTCACCGGTCACGACCTTGACCGTGTTGTCCCCCGGCACCAGGAACCGGGCGGGAACGGCGACCGCGACGCGCCGGCCGGCCCAGGTGCCTCCCAGGTCGACGCGCTTGCCGTTGACGAGCAGGAAGTCGTCGTACTTGTCGTCGATCGAGTCCGCGCCCACGTCGAAGCTGAACGTCGCCGCACCGTTGCCCAGGGTGGCCTTCGTGGCGGGTTCCGCGCCGTCGACGGTGAGGGACGAGACGCCGCCCCCGCCGGCGGCCGGCACGGTCGCGTGGATCGGCGTGGTGCGTGCCACCAGCGTGCCGTCCGTGGGCAGCAGCCGGGGCGCCCGGCCGGGGCGTTGTTCACGGTCACGGTGTGCTTGACCGTGGCCCCGGACGCGGCCTTGGCGGTGATGGCGTGCTCGCCGTTGGCCAGCGTCGTGGTGTCCAGGTCCGTCGCGAGACCCGTGGTCCCCTGCGGGTCGCCCTTGACGAAGAACTTCAGCGTGGCCTGCTTGAGCAGCGCGGTGTTCGAGCCGCAGTTGCCGTCGCCGAAGGACAGGGTGTAGGGGTTGTCCTCACCGTCCGCGACCTCACCGAGCAGTTCGAGGCCCACGTCGGACAGGACGAAGTCGTCGTAGTTGGTGCCGCACGAGCTCTGGATCGTCCCGGCGAAGATCTCGATGGTGTTCTCGCCCTTGACGAGGTGTTCGTTCGGGATCTCGATGGTCCCCCGCTCGTTCACGAGGTCGCCGATGTCGCTCCGGTAGACGCCGTTGACGAGCACGTAGTTGTGGTATCGCGCCTCCGTCGAGTTCGAGCCGACGTCGAAACGGAGCCTGGACACGCCCACCGTACGGGTGGCGTTCAGAGCGGCGCCGTCGACGGCAAGCTCGGTGACGCTGTCACCGGCCGCGGCCGGAACCGCCGCGACCTTGACCGTGCCCTCGATGTACGAGCCGTCGGCGGGGCTGAGGCTGGGCGGGGTGGGGGAACCGGTCGGCGTCGGGCTTGGGCGTCCACGACCCGCTGTCGCCGGGTCCGGGTCGGCGTGCGCCGCCGTCACGACGCCGCTGACGAGCAGCGTCGCGACCAGGGCGATCACGGCGGCCACGGCGAGATGCCCTCGCCTCCTCAGGCCTCCCAGCAGCTTTCTCGCTGCCACTGGCTGCATCAGGTGCAGTCCCTTCCATCACGTTGCATAAAGCGCCGATAAAGCGGCGCGGTCTCGAGCGGTCACAGTGGATCTCGCGAGTGAACGAAGTGCGTGAAGGGACTGAAGCAAAGACGAACTATCGCCTCATTCTGGTCATCCGTTACGAATCAGGAACGACTAGGTCACAACGCTCGCAATTCCGCAAAGCGCAACACGGTGACGAACTTTGTGCGCTTTTATCCCTAAATGTCCAGAAAGGGCACTTCTGCTGGCGGAAGCGCCGGATGAGCGAGCGGCGGCCGTCGGGGATCATAGGGCGTGGCAGGTCCCGGAACAGGAAGGCGGGCGCGATGGACTTCCGCGACGACGTGGATCTCGACGCGTCACAGGTGGAGGAGGGCGGCGGAGGGTTCCCGGGCGGCGGGCTCGCGATCGGCGGGGGCGTCGTCGGTGTCGTCGCGCTGGTCGTCGCCCTGGTCCTGGGCGTCAACCCGGCCGATCTCCTCAGCGGTGGAAGCTCCTCGTCCGGCGGGTCCACGGGCGCGCGTCCGGCCTCGGACCTGAGTGCACAGTGTAAGAAGGGCAGCGACGCGGACCAGTCGGAGAAGTGCCGCGTGGTGGGGGTGGTCAACAGCGTCCAGAAATACTGGCGGGACGCCTTCGCCGAGCGGGGCAAGCAGCCGTACCGCAACGCGCGGACCGTCTTGTTCACCAAGGCCGTGAGCACCGGCTGCGGCCAGGCGAGCTCGGCCGTCGGTCCCTTCTACTGCCCGGCCGACAGCAAGGTCTACCTCGACCTGGGCTTCTTCAAGGAGCTGGAGAGCCAGTTCGGCGCCAAGGGCGGGCCGTTCGCCCAGGCGTACGTGATCGGTCACGAGTACGGGCACCACGTGCAGAACCTGCTCGGCACCACCCGGCGGGTCGGCGGCGACAGCCAGGGGGCGGACAGCGCCTCCGTACGGCTGGAGCTTCAGGCGGACTGCTACGCGGGGGTGTGGGCGAAGAACGCGGTCGACACGGGGTTCTACGAGAGCCCGTTCACCGCGGCGGACATCCAGGAGGCCCTGGACGCCGCGGCGGCGGTGGGCGACGACAGGATCCAGGAACGCGCCCAGGGCAGGGTGGACCCCGAGGGGTGGACGCACGGAAGCTCACGGCAGCGGGTGAAATGGTTCACCACGGGATACAAGACGGGCGCCCCCGCCCAATGTGACACGTTCTCCGGCACCATCTGACGTTTTCCCTGCGGCCTCGACGCTTACCGAGGTTTTCCCGCCGCGAGCTACTGGCGTTCCCCTTGTGACGTGCATTGTGGGGAGACAGTCGTCGCGGCGGCGGGGGGCATCCGATGACGCAGGGGCTGCACCAGTTCATGGCGATGGCGGGCCCGTGGGCCTACCTGATGGTCGGGCTGATGGCCTGCGCGGAGACGGCGGCGCTCGTCGGGCTGCTGGTGCCGGGTGAGCTCACCCTGTTGATGGCCGGATTCCTCGCCTTCACGGGGCACGTGAGCCTGCCTCTCATGATGGCCGTGGCCGGAGTGGGCGCGGTCGCCGGGGATTCGATCAGCTACCGGATCGGCAGGCGGCTGGGACCCCGCGTGCGCGACAGCCGGCTGGGCCGCCGGGTGAGCGTGGAGCGATGGGACCGCACCGAGGACTACCTGCGGCGGCGCGGCGGGTGGGCCGTCCTCTTCGGCCGCTGGGTCGGTCTGCTGCGCGCCCTGGTCCCCATGCTGGCCGGCATGGGACGCCTGCCGTACGCCAGATTCCTCGCCTTCGAGGTGCCCGGCGGCCTGGCCTGGGGGGCGGGCACAGTGGGGCTCGGGTACGCCGCGGGAGGCTCGTACGAGCTGGTGGAGCGAGTCTCCGGGCGGGTCGGCCTCCTGGTCGTGGCCGGCCTGGCCGTGCTGGCCGCCGCCGGCCTGGGCCTGCACCGGCTGACCCGGCCGCGCTCCCCGGTCACGGAATGCGCCGCCGCGCCTTCCGGCCGCCCGGCGGAGAGGTAGGCCGACCGCCACCTCAAGGTGCAGATCGCGTGCTCACGGCCGTGCCCGTGCGGTCAGCGACCAGATGCTCCAGGCGAACCAGCCAACCGGGATCTCGATCAGGTGGGCGAAGAACCAGAACAGCAGCACCGCCGCCGTGGCCGCCCCGGGCGCGACGCCGAAGCCGATCAACGCCAGCGCCGTCGCCGACTCGCTGATCCCCGATCCGCCCGGCGTGATGACCGCGGTGGTCAGCACCCGGTTGATCGCGAAGGCCGCGACCGCCTCGGGGATGGCGACCTCGGCGCCGGTCGCGTGCAGGCATCCGATGAACAGGACGCACTGCAGCGCCATGTAGGCGACCATGCCGAGCGTGAGCCGGGGCCACCGCGTACGAGTGATCTCGATGGTGGAGTGACGCAGGTCGAGCAGGAAGCCGCGCAGGCACGGCTTCCGCCGGAGCGGCAGGAACCGGACCACCCGATCCAGGCCCCGCCCCAGCAGGTCGGCCACCGCCTCCCTCTGGAGGGCGGCCGACATGGCGACGACGACACCGATGAGCAACGCGCCGCCGACCCCGGCGGCCGCCGCCAGCCGGCGGTCCGGCATGTATCCCGCGCCGACCAGGCAGACGAGTCCCACGGCGGGGAGCAGGAAGCGCGACAGCAGGTTCCACACACCCGTCACGACCGTCGAGGCCGCCACCGGCCGCCGCCCGAAGCCCCACCTGGTCATCATGGTGAAGGTCATGGCCACGCCCACGGCCCCGCCGAACGGCAGCACGTTGCTGGCGCCGCTGCCGACGCAGTTGACCAGCATCGCCCGGCGCCTGCTCAACCCGGGCAGAGAGTCGCTCACCACGTTGGAGTACGCCCAGAGCCCGGCCAGCCACAGCGCCGTGAGCACCGCCATCGCGCCCCAGCCGACCCGCACGAGGCGCTCGTCGAGCTGCCCCCAGGTGACTCCGGTGAGGTGCGGCAGGAAGGAGATGAGCACGGCCGCCAGCGCCAGGGAGATCAGCGACATGACGACCCTGCCCCTGGGCGCGCGGCCCGTCGCCACATCTGCCTCCGCCGGAGTGTTCTCCACGCCGATTCGCCACCTCCGTCGTATAGCTCCCACTCTGGGAGCCAAATGGAGAACAATCCCAAACATGCTCTTTTGAGCAAAATTGACGGAAAACTTCCTCGGAAGCGTCGCTTCCGCAGGTGCGCCTGGAACAGCGCGGCCGTCCCGAGCAGGAGCAATTCCCGATCCCCCCGGTCAAGGTTCCAGCGGCGGCGCCTGCTCGGTGCTCGCCGATCTGCGGGGCGGCTGGCGCGAGTTCGTCTCCCGGCAGTGGCTGTGGGTGGCGGTGGCACAGTTATCGCGGCCCGTCATGGTCGCGACGCTCCTCACCCTGCCCACCGCCTTGCCGTACGTGCTGCTCGGGGTCGGCGCGCCGCTATGGTCCATCGTGCGCGGAGCCCTCGTCGCCGGCGTCTGCTTCGACATCTACGGCGTGCTGTGGAACACCACGGTCCAGCGGGAGATCCCGGGTGAGTCGCTGTCCCGGGTCAGTTCCTACGATTCGCTCGGTTCGCTGATGCTCGGCCCTCTGGGCATGCTGCTGGCCGGCCCGCTGGCCGTGACGATCGGACCGCGGCCCGCCCTGATCGGGTGCGGCGTGATGGTGGTGCTGGTCTCCATGCCGGCCGTGCTGTTCCCGGGGGTGCGTGAGCTGCGCGTCCCCGACGTCCGCGCCGCACCGGTGAGATCGTGATCACCGGAAGGGTGATCTTTACCGGCGGCCGGAACCCGGCCAGGGCTCTTGATCGTTCAGGTGGGCGGACCTCATCGACCGTCGACAGGGAGAAACACGTGGTCTTCAAGCGGATGCTGGGCGCTCTCGGGGTGGGCGCCCCCTCGGTGGACACCGTACTGACCACCCCACGAGTCCGGCCGGGCGGCGTGCTCACGGGCGAGGTGAGACTGTCCGGCGGCGACTTCGACGCCGAGATCGAGGACATCACTCTCGGCCTGGTCGCCGGGGTGGAGATCGAGCACGGCGCCGGCGAGAGCACGGGGCTCGCCGAGTTCTCCCGCGCCCGGGTGTCCGGTCCGTTCACCCTGCGCCAGGGCGAGAACCGGAGCATCCCCTTCCAGATCCCGGTGCCGTGGGAGACCCCGATCAGCGAGATCGACGGACAGCGCCTGACCGGCATGGCGCTCGGCGTACGCACCGAGGTGGGCATCGCGAAGGCCGTCGACAAGGGCGACCTCGACCCGATCGCCGTCGAGCCGCTCCCCTCGCAGCGCCGCATCCTGGAGGCGTTCCTCCAGCTCGGTTTCGCCTTCAAGTCGGCCGACCTGGAGGCCGGCCACCTGTACGGCGTGCGCCAGGAGCTGCCGTTCTACCAGGAGGTCGAGTTCTACCCGCCCCCGCGGCACGCCGGTGTGGTGGGGGAGGTCGAGCTCACCTTCGTGGCCGACCCCGCGGGTCTGGAGGTGATCCTGGAGGCCGACAAGCGGGCGGGACGTTACTCCGGCGACGCCATCGGCCGCTTCCGCGTCAGTCACGACGACGCGGCGCGCACGGACTGGCCGGGCGAGATCGACCGCTGGCTGACCGGGCTCACCCAGTACGGCGCCCACCACGGTGCGCCGTACGGCGATCACCACGGCGGCTACGAGCACGGTTACGGGCACGGGGACCACGGGCACGGTTACGGACACGGCGGCCACTACGAGCACCGGGACGGCCCGGGCTGGGGCGCGGTGGCCGCGGCCGGCGCGGCCGGGATCGTCGGCGGCCTGGTGGCCGGCGAGATCGTCGAGGAGATCTTCGAGGACGACGAGGACGAGGGCGGCGACGGCGACTGGTAGCGCCTCCGGGCACGACGGGCACCGCCCCCGCCCTGGTGGGCATCGGCATGGAATGATCGGACGGTGCTTCCGACCGCGGTCGTTCAGGTGCCCCAATGGCAGGGGTCGAGCGTCGGCGACGCCCGGCTCCTCTCCCTCGGCGCCGAACGGCTGACCTCCCTGGTGGCGTCCACCGTGACGTCCGCAGAACCGTCCATGCGGGCCGTGCGGGTGCCCGTTCCGGACAGCGCGGGCGCCGAGGGGGACGGCGTCCGGGCCCTGGACGTCCTCACCGCCGTCGCCGCCCGCACCCGCGCCGCGCTCGCCGAGTGCGGCGCGGCCACGGTCGTCACGGTAGGCGGCGACTGCGGGGTGGAGGTGGAGCCGGTGTCGGCCGCCCTGGCGCGACACGGCGACGGGCTCGTCGTCGTCTGGTTCGACGCCCATGGCGATCTCAACACACCCGGCTCCTCACCTTCGCACGCCTTCCATGGCATGGTCCTGCGCACCTTGCTGGGCGAAGGGCATCCCGATCTGGTCCCGGCGCGGGCTCTGCGTCCCCGGCAGGTGATCCTCGCCGGGGTCCGCGCGCTGGATCCGGCGGAGCTGGCCTACGCCACCGACGCGGGCCTCGCCTGGCACACCGTGCCCGAGCTGACAACCGACCCCGGCGTCCTGGTCCCGGCCGTCGCCGCCGCCGGGGGCACCGCCGTCTACATCCACATCGACCTCGACGTTCTCGATCCGGAGGAGTTCGGGTCGCTCAGCTACCCCGAGGCCGGCGGTCTGTCCGTCACGGCGTTGCGGGACACGGTACGCGCGCTGACGGCCCGTTTTCCCCTCGCCGGCCTGGGGATCACGGAGTACGCCCCCCGCCGTGAGGAGGACCAGGCGATCCTCGCCTCGCTCGTCCCTGACCTGCTCGCCGACGCCACCACCGCCTGAACGCGGGCATCGTTCACAGGCGCAGCAGGGCCGTGACCGCGCCGGTCGTCGCCGGGTGCCGGGCGAGCAGGGCCGCCACCTCGCCGTTCTCCCGCTCGGCGCTCCCCCACTCCGCCGTGCAGCCGAGCAGCGCGGCCACGGCGTCGCACGCCTGCGGATGCCGGGCCAGCAGCGCGGACACCGGCCCGCTCGGCGCGGCTGCGCCCGGGCCCTGCGGGCCGGTGCGGCCGGCCGTTCCCACGGCGGGATCCACGTGTCCAGCTCGGCCAGAGCGCCGGGGAAGGTCCGGCCGGCCTCGCGGACGAGCGCGGGGACCAGCTCAGGCGCGTGCCGGCGCAACGTCGTGATCAACGTCGGCAGCCACGGCAGCAGAACGGGGTCGGGCAGCCGCGCGAAGGCCTTCGACAGCGCCTCGACCACGAACGGCGCGAGGCCGGGGACGGGGTCGAGCGCCTGGACGAACCCGCTGACATAGAGCGGATAGGCCGGGACGACGAGCGGGTTGGCCAGCAGCTCGTCGCAGCGGGCGCGCAGTTCCTCCCTGGTCAGCAGGCCCAGCTGCGTCTGCGCCGCCCACAGCAGCGCGACCTTGGCCGGAGCCCGCGGGTGCGACTGCCGTACGGCCAGTTCGAGCTGGGCCCGGTCGCAGCCCAGCGACAGCGCGAGGCTCTCCAGCGTGAACAGGAAGCCGAGCATCGCGCCGACCTGACGCACGCCGGTGTCGTCGTCGGTGAAGGCGGTGGGCAGCAGCGTGCAGTAGTGGGCGTATCCGGCCGTGACGAAGTCCTCGCACCAGGCGGGCAGCTCCGGTTCGCTCGCCCGGTAGTAGGTCAGCAGCCGCCTGATCCGGCGCAGCACCTCGGGTGCGTCGTCCACGGTGCGCTCGGCGGCCAGCAGCTCGACGGCGCGGGCGCCGAGCTCGCCGGCGAGACGGCGGCCGCCCAGGTAGAGGATGGCGTCCTCGACGGCCGCGAGCGCGACTCCCGCCGTGGCCTGGGGATCCCACGCCCGGCGGCGCAGCCGCTGCTCCAGCACCTGTTCGACCGTGACACCCTCGTAGCCCAGCTCGATGATCTCCCGCTGGTGCCGGCCGAGCGCGACGTCCCAGCTCTCCTGGATCGGCCGCTCGCCGAGGCGGCGCGCCCCCATGATCGGCCGGATCGCGCCGTCCGGCAGCAGGTAACGCAGCGTCCACAGCAGGTCGGAGCACGGCTCCAGCTCGGGATCCGCCTTGAGGTCGAGCAGCACCCGCTGCTGGGTGCGCTTGGTCAGGTCGAGCCCGAGGGGCTCCAACCGGTCGTACACGTCGCGGGCCAGCGGGGGCAGCGCGTCGTAGCCGACCATCCCGATCTTGTCGCCGCCCAGGAGGATCTCGCACAGGCGGCGGACGTCCCGGCGGCCCGGCACCACGTCCTTCTCGATGCAGGTGACGGCCGCGTCGGCGAAGTCGTACGGCGTGGGCCTGGCCCGGCCGCGCAACCCGGCGAGCAGGATCGACGTCTCGAACACGGCGATGGCGTCGGCCGTGCTGGCCAGATAGCCGTTGCGGCGGGCCAGCCGCACGATGTCGACGCACCATCCGCGCAGTTCGTCCTCGTCCAGCCCGTCGAGCGCCGGCGGGGTGGCGAGGAACCCCGACAACCGGTCGGCCTCCGGCTCGGCGGCGACGGGCGGTGCGGCCTTGGCCGCTTTGACGGCTTTGGCGGCCCGCTTCCCGCGTCCGCCCTCCTGTCCCTCCAGCCGGTAGGGCGTGACGCCCCCGCGCTTGACCGCCTTGGCCCAGGTGGCGGCGGCGATGGACACCGAACCTTGGGCCAGGCCGAACTGCGCCTCGATCGCGGAGTGGCTGGAGGGGATCAGCCCGTAGAGCCAGCGGGTGCCCGTGCGCGGACCGATCGCGTACGGCGGCGCCTCGGACCGCAGGCCGAACTCGGCGACCGTGCTGACGGCGTGGAAGGCCCCGCACACGTACAGGCAGTCGGCGGGGTCGGCGCCCGACGCGGCGAGGTGCTCGCGGATGCGCGTCCACATGTAGCGCTCGCGTTCCTCGTCGACGGCCAGGCGGTCGTCCCCGTCGGGGCGCAGCCGCCGGAACAGGCTGCCGACCAGCGCCATCGCCTGGCGGTAGGTGTCGTAGTCGGCCCCGGTCAGCGGCTGCTCGACGTACTGGTCCCACCACTCCGACCAGTGCCGCACCTTGCCGTGGTGCAGCAGGTGCTTTTCCAGCTCGGCGAAGCGCGGACGCAGGTCGCCGATCTCGACTCCCACGGCGTCCCCATGCAACGCGACCTCGTCGCCCTGCGCGTCTTCGATCGAGCCGGACTCCTGCGGAGCCGAGCCGTCGGTCTCCTGCGGCAGCCACTGGAAGACGTGGTCCACCGAGCGGTCGACCAGCACGATCTCGACGCCGGGGGTGTCGAGCGCGTACGCGATGGCCTGATACTCCGCCGACGCCTCCGTGACCGGCGCGATCACGCTGAGCGGTCCGGAGCCGGGCGGGAACCCGTCGAGCTGGGTGGCGAACGCCTGCAGCGCCACCGGCAGCCGGCAGTTGCGCAGCTCGTCCAGGAGCGGACGCAGGTCCTCGCACAGCTCCAGGTAGACCACCTTGGGCCGCTTGTCGCGCAGCCGCCGGGTCATGGCCAGGGCGGAGGCCGGCGAGTGGTGGCACACCGGGAAGATCTCCAGCTCCTCGCGCAGCATGCGGTCGACGTCGCCGACCATGCCGGACAGGATGCCGGCCAGGGTCTGGGAAGGCGGTGCGTCCTTGCCGCCGGAGAAGGCCGCGGCGGCGTCGAGAAGCTGCTCGCGCAGGGCGTCGAAGGTGCTCATGACAGCGTCGAGATCGCCTGACGGCCGCCGTCGAGGAACCGTGTCCACTCGCCTCCGTCGTTCTTGCTGCGGGGTTCGACCACGCCGTGCCAGTACTTGTTGAGGATGGCCAGGTCCTCCGGGGCGCGCCTGGCCAGCGAGCCGACCAGGGCGCCGGCCAGCGTCTCGGCGCGCAGCGTGCGGTCGCCGAAGAAGTGGCTGTGCAGGATGGCGTCCTCAAGCACGCCGATCTGCTCGGCGGTGGACAGGGCCGACTCCAGCTTCTCGTCCTCGCTCGTGGCCGACGCCGCCGCGGCACGCAGGTCGGCGAAGCTCTGCAGCAGGATGTCCAGGAGCGCGGGCGGCACGTCCAGTTCGATGCGGTGCCGGCGCAGCAGTTCTGTGGTGCGGAAGCGGACGATCTCGGCCTCGCTGGCCTTGCTCGTCACCACGGGGATGCGGACGAAGTTGAACCGCCGTTTCAGTGCCGAGGACAGGTCGTTGACGCCCCGGTCCCGGCTGTTGGCGGTGGCGATGATCGAGAACCCGGGCCTGGCGAACACCGTGTTGTCGGTGTCCAGCTCGGGAATGGAGACGTACTTCTCCGAAAGGATCGAGATCAGGGCGTCCTGCACGTCGCTGGTGGCGCGGGTGAGCTCCTCGAAGCGGCCGATCATGCCCTGCTCCATCGCCGTCATGATCGGCGAGGGGATCATCGACTCACGGGACTGGCCCTTGGCGATCACCATCGAGACGTTCCACGAATACTTGATGTGGTCCTCGGTGGTGCCCGCCGTTCCCTGCACGACCAGGGTGGAGTCTCGGCAGATGGCGGCGGACAGCAGCTCGGCCAGCCAGCTCTTGCCGGTGCCCGGGTCGCCGATCAGCAGCAGGCCGCGGTCGGAGGCGAGCGTCACGATGCTGCGCTCGACGAAGCTCCGGTCGCCGAACCACTTCTGCGGGATCTCGCGGTCCAGGCCGTCGGACCGCTCGCTGCCGAGCACGAACAGGCGGACCATCCGGGGGCTGAGCCGCCAGGAGAACGGCTTGGGGCCGTCGTCGATCGACTCGAGCCAGTCGAGCTCCTCGGCGTACTTCACCTCGGCGGGCGCGCGGAGCATCTCGTTGGTCATGTGAGGGGGTCTCCTAGGCGAGGAAGTTCTTGAGTTCGAACACGAGCTTGCGGATGTGGCCCGAGATCACCGGCGTGCCCAGGTCCTTGAGCTTCTGCCGGAACCACGGGTTGACGCTCTGCTGGCCGCCGCTGTCCACCGAGCCCACGGGGATGAGCCGTACGCCGGATCGGTGCAGCGCCTCCATGCCGGCGTAGACGGCCGGGCAGTTCCACTCGTAGAAGTCCGAGATCCACACGACCACCGTGTTGCGGGGGTCGGCGACCTTCGGCTGGGCGAGGGCCAGGGCGGCGGTGCCGTCGGTGCCGCCGCCGAGCTGGGTGCGCAGCAGCACCTCGAACGGATCGTGCACCCACGGGGTGAGGTCGAGCGCGCGGGTGTCGTACGCGACCAGGTGCACGTCGACCTTGGGCAGCCCGGCGAAGATGGACGCCAGGATGGTGCAGTTGACCATCGCGTCGACCATGGAACCGGACTGGTCGACCACCACGATCATCCTGGCCGGTGTCGTACGCCTCGCGGTGTGCCGGTAGTAGAGCCGGTCGACGTAGAGCCGCTGGTCCTCGGGGCTGTAGTTGGTGAGGTTCTTCCAGATCGTGCGGTCGAGGTCCAGGTTGCGGAACACCCGCTTCGGCGGCACCGACCGGTCGATCGCGCCCACACTGGCCTTCTCGACCTGTGTGCGCAGCACCTCGGCGACCTCGTCGACGAACCTGCGGATCAGCGCCTTCGCGTTGGCAAGTGCCACCCCCGACAGGTTGGCCTTGTCGCGCAGCAACTGCTCGACCAGCGACATGCTGGGCGTGAGCTGCCGCGCCAGGGCCGGGTCGGCCAGGACCTCGCGCAGCCGCATGCGGCTGACCAGGTCGGCTTCGATGCCGGCCAGCGCCTTGGCCAGGTCGTCGTCGCCGATCCTGACGCCGGAGCCCCGCCCGGACCCGGCCGTGGGGCCGGCCCCCGAGCCGGTCTCGGCCTCCGCTCCGGTTTCGCCGCCCGGTTCTCCCGGTGCCGCGTCCGTCCCCGCGCCCGCGCCCGATCCAGGCGCCGACCCCGCGCACAGGGCCCACTTGAGCCAGGCGGCGTCGCGCTGCCAGGTCGCGAGCCGGGTGGCGCTGACGTCACCGGAACCGGTGGCGAAGACGTTGAGCAGCAGCTTCGAGACGAGTGCCGCCCGGCGCACCTCGCCGCCCGGCACGTGCTCGTCCGGCGTCAGCAGGGTCTCGAACTCGGCGGACAGTTCGGGGAAGCGCTGCACCAGCGAGTCGACCGACACGGCCGGGTCGAGCAGTCCGGCGGGCAGGCCCAGGTCGCCGACGACCGCGATGCCGGCGGTCTCCAGCGCGGGCTGCTCCTCGTGGTCGAACAGCCGGGCGAGCAGCCGCCAGTAGAGCACCTGACGCCGATTCCGGTCGGCGTTCGTCAGACCGTCGTCGCCGGTCGTGGGGATGCCGGTGGTGGAGAGGTCGTCGCTCATCGTCGCAGCAACCGTCCGGCTCGTTCCCGCAGCACGGTGACCGCGTCCGCCGCCCTGGCCTCGGCCTTGGCCGCCTTGGGGTCGGTGGGGCCGAGCGCCCAGTCGCCGGTGGCGGCCACCACCGCCTCCCGCTTGACCTTCGCCTGCACGGCGAGCGGCTGCAGCGTCCAGCGGCCGGCGTCCCACCGGACCAGTCCCACGCACGCCGACGAGGCCGCCACCAGCTTGGGCGTGAGCGGACCGCAGTCGGGCAGCCGTTCCGCGTCCACGGCGAGGACCGTTCCGCCCAGGTCGAAGGAGCCGTCCTTGGTGACCTTGTAGCCCTCCACCAGCACCGGTTCTGCGATGCGTACGGGAACGCGGTCGAGGGGCGGCACCGCCGGGGCGAGCGCGCCGGGCAGGCACAGCCGGGCGGTCGCCAACGGGTCGGCGGGCTTGCTCACGAAGGCGCGGTCGTCGTCCCAGACGAGGTCACCGCTGTCGAGCAGGGGCATGTCCGTGATCTCTACGCTGCGGCCGTCGGCCAGCGCGGCGAGCAGCACCTTGTGGCGCTGCGCCAGCTTCCACAGCGCGGGCCCGACGATGGTGTCGACCTTGGCGACCGTGACGGAGGTGCGCACCAGCCGGGACCTGCCGCCGCCGGCGGGTTCCAGGACGGCATGCACCTGGAACTGGACGGCGGTGCCGTGCTCGTGCACGTCGACGCCGAGCGCCAGCAGCCGTCCCGACACCGTGGTGGCGGGCCGGGGCTCGCCGGTCAGGACGCCGTCCTGCGACAGCAGCAGGGCGCGGGTCCACAGGTCGGCCCAGCGCCGCACCGGCAGGTGCTCCGCCGGGCCGATCGGGCAGCAGGCGCGCAGTTCGGCCGCGAAGCCGTCGAGCAGCACCGCGAGCCTGCGCAGATCAGGTGCGGCGAGCAGGGCCTCGATGACCTGGTCCGCCGCGGAGACGAGGTCGTGGTCGACGCCGCGCCAGCCGGTGATGGCCAGCTCGCGCAGCCAGGAGCGGACGCCGCCGAGCACGTTCCCGGCCGGCTGAGCGCCGGCGTCGCCCGCCGTCCCCGGGCCGTCGGGCGCCGGTGGCCATTCCGCTCGCTCCCGCCCCAACGCCGTGTCCAGGCTGTCGAGCAGGGCGTCGTGCACGGCGCCGGACAACGCGACCCGGCCGCCCGCCAGGGCCGTCAGATGCTCCTGCGTGATCGAACCGGACACGACCGCGTCGGCGGCCTCCGCCAGCCGATCGCCGAGAGGGGTGGCCGCGAACGCCGCGGCCAGCGCGGTCACCGCGTCGGCGCGCTCGTCGGCGAGCCGGGCGAGGCCGTGCACCAGGGCGTCGTCGAAGCCGTCGAGCAGCGCGAGCGCCTCCCCGGCCCCGTCACCGGCGTTTCCCGAGTCGCCGCCGAGCAGCGCGGCGAGCTGTACGGCCAGCATCAGCTCACCGTCCCCGTGGCCGGGAACCAGTGCAGCTCCGGGATCGGCAGGGTGGTGTCGGGCACCTCAAGGTAGGCCAGGTGGCGCAGGAACCGGCTGAACACGACCGCGGCGGGGGCGGGCTCGTGGGCGCCGCCCAGGCAGTCGGCCAGCTCCTCGCCCTCGGGGACCTCGACCCGCAGGTAACGGGCCACGCGGTCGGCGCCGTACTGTACGACGGCCTCGGCGACCAGGGCCCGCAGGTGCTTGCACGGCGAGCCGTACAGGCCGCCGCAGGGGCGGTTGTTGTTGGTGCTGCAGTTGTAGTTGTGCGTGCCGGCGGCGATGGAGGAGACGTAGACCCGGCCGATGTCCGAGCCGCTCGACACCACGCCCTGCAGCCGGCCGTCCGCCAGCTCGACGAAGGGGACCTTCGCCAGCTTGCGCGGCTGGACCGGCGGCACCACGCGCAGCCTGCTGTGTCGTGCCCACACGGTCGCGCCGTTGGGGGAACGGTCTGTCATGATCCGGAAAGTAGCCGAGCCGTACGACAAAACCGCGGCGCCGCCCGCCCGGACCGGCCGGCTCCCGCTCACGGCACCGGTCGCCACCGCTTCCAGGGGTGATGCCGCTTCGGAATTCGCCTTGACATGAGTGGACACTTCCAGAAAGATCCATCTGTCGATTGTTGTCCCGCTCGCGATGCCGAGAGGTCGCCTTGCGGTTGCCACGTGTGAAAGCCCAGCACCGCCCCCACAGGTACGGCAACGACCGGATCCGGATAGGCGGCGCCGCCCGGGAGATCAGCGATCCGGACGGCCACGTCTGGGCGGCCCTGAACTCCATGGACGGCACGAGGACCCCGGAGGAGGTCGCCGCCCGTCTGCTCCGCGCGTTCCCGGGGCTCACCGAGGCCGAGGCGACCGGCGTCGTCGATCTCCTGCTGAAGTCGGGCTACGTGGAGGACGCCGCCGGTCCGCGGCCCGAGGAGCTCAGCCTGCGGGAACTCGAGCGCTACTCACGCAACGCGGCGTTCTTCCGCGGCAGCGGCCTCGCGCCGCGCGAGCACGGCTGGGAGGCGCAGGTCCGCCTGAAGCGCTCGCGCGTGCTCGTCTTCGGGCTGGGCGGCACCGGCAGTCACACGGCCTGGGCGCTCGCCGCGTGCGGCGTCGGCGAGATCCACTGCGTGGACCACGACCTGGTCGAGCTGTCCAACCTGACGCGGCAGGCCCTCTATCGGGAGGCCGACATCGGCAGTCCCAAGGTGGACGTGGCCGTCGCCCGGCTCGCCGAGGTCAACTCCTCCGTCCGCGTGACCGGGGAGACCCGGGCGGTCGAGTGCGAGGAGGACATGCTCGACCTCGTACGCGGGTTCGACGCGGTGGCGATGTGCGCCGACGAACCGGCCGGCCGGGGCGGCATCCGCATCTGGGCCAACCGGGCCTGCCTGTCGGAGAAGATCCCGTGGGCGCTCGGCGGTTACAACGGCCCGCTGGTGAGCGTGGCGGCGTTCACTCCCGGCGGCCCGTGCTACGAGTGCCTGACCGCGAGCGTCGACGCCCCTCTCGCGCCCGGGATCCCCGTCGACCTCGGCGGGCCGGACGTGCTCGCGCCCTCGGCCGGAGTGTCGGGCCACCTGACCGCCCAGGCGGTCATCGCGTTCCTGACCGGAATCCCCGCGGCCTCGGGCAGCTATGTCACCGGGATCAACCTCATCGCCCCGGACCAGCACGTCTACACGCGCCATCCGGCGGCGCCGGACTGCCCGCCTGCGCTCCGGACGCGCTCCGCGCCGAATCCCTCGGCAGCATGGCCAGGTGACAGACCCAGGGCCGCCCCCGACGGTCAGGCGAGCGGAAGGCCTGCCCCGCGCTCGGACTCGGGGCGCGGGCCGCGGATGCGCCGCTCGCTCTCCTCGATCGGCACGTCGTTGATGCTCGCCTCCCTGCGGCTCATCAGCCCGTCGGCGGTGAACTCCCACAGTTCGTTGCCGTAACTGCGCCACCACCGGCCCTCGGCGTCGTGCCACTCGTACTGGAACCGTACGGCGATGCGGTCGCCGCCGAAGGTCCACAGGTCCTTGCGCAGGGCGTAGTCCCGCTCGCGCTCCCACTTGCGGCGCAGGAAGGCGACGATCTCCTCCCGTCCGGTCAGGAACTCCGAGCGGTTGCGCCACACCGAATCCTCGGTGTACGCGAGCGCGACACGTTCCGGGTCCCTGGTGTTCCAGGCGTCCTCGGCGGCCTGCACCTTCTGCCTGGCGGTCTCCTCGGTGAACGGCGGAAGCGGCGGACGTGTGCTCATCGTGCTCTTCTTCCCGGACGAGAGAACCCTCATTCTCCGATGGGGTAGGGGCCAAGGCCGGGCGGCGGCCGCCGCGCTCAGCCCATCGCGAGCATCAGTGGGGCGAACATGCGGGTCCGGTCGCCGGGGAGCGGCCTGTCGCCGTGGACCATGAAGGACGTCGAGAACGCCGGGGACACGCCCCGCTCGCCGAGCCAGTCCAGCAGGCCCGGCCGGGCGCGCTCGACCTCGATCCGCACCAGGCCGTCGGCGTTCCGCGCGAGGTCGGTGACGAGCGCGCGGGCGACCGCCTCGTCGCCGGCGACCACCGGCCCGATGAACAGGGTGTCCATGCTGCGCCACGACACGGCGTAGCCGGTCAGCCCCGTCTCGTCCTCGGCGACCCTGACCTCCTCGGCGAAGGCGAACACCCGCGCGAGCAGCCCGGCCCGGTCGGCGCCGAAGACCTCCCCGTCGAGCGCGAGCAGGGCGTGGAGATCGGCGCCGAGGTCGGCCGGCCTCGACAGGACGGGGTCGTCCCCGGCGCGCAGGCGCCCCACACGCGCCTCCGTCACGCCCAGCGTCTCGAACCCGAGCTTCTCGTACAGCGGCCGGCCGGCCTCGGTTGCCCAGAGGAAGACGGTCGCGTCACCGGCCGCGTCGAGCACGTGCGTCATCAGCCGCCTGCCCAGCCCGCGTCCGCCATACCGGGTGGCGACGAGCATCATGCCGATGCCCGCCGCGGCCGTGCCGTACCGGGTCAGCGTGACCGTGCCCGCAAGCTCTCCCGAAGGGGCGTCGATCGCGTAGACCTCGGCGTTCTCCAGGAGGAACAGCCACTTGCGCTCCTCCCGGGCCCAGGCCCTGTCCTCGCTGAGGGCGAGGCATCGATCCAGGTCCTCGGGTCCGAGCCGGCGTACGGGAAGCTCGGCGGCCGGTGTGGTGAGCGGGTCGGGCATGCGTCGTCCTTGTCCGCGCCGGTTCGCGGCCCCGGCGCTCGTGGCGGCATCCGAGGCTAGCCGCATCCCCGATCCTGCGGAAACCGCTTTTTCCTCGCTGGAAAAAGAGCGTTCCCGAGGGCGTACAGCGGCAACTCCTCGGCGCCACGGCCCGCACCTCACCCGGTGGCTCGTCCACTGTTACGACATAGGCCTCGGGCGGCCTGATTCAGGCCGGCCACCGCCCGCGCCTGCCCGCGTACAGGGCGGCCCCCGCGAGCAGCCCGGCGAGCAGCAGGTAACCCGAGGTCAGGGACAGCGCGGTCGCGACCGCCCCGACGAGGAGCGGGCCGCCCGCGTCGCCGATCTCCCGGCCCACCTCGGCGCTTCCCATGGTCTGGCCCATGCGCTCGGGAGGTGTGGCCCCGGCCAGAACGGCGAACCCGAGCGGGGTGACCAGCCCGATCCCAGCGCCCGCCGTCGCCGCCGCGAGGACCAGCGGGACCACGCCCGGGACGGCCGCGAGCGCGAAGGCCGCCGCGCAGAGCAGCAGCCCGGTGGCCAGGCCGCGGACCGGGCTGATCCTCCTCGCGTCGAGCGCCCGGCCCGCGAGCGGCTGGACGAGGGCGGCGCACGCGGCCAGCACGGAGACGGCCGCACCGGTCGTGATCGGGCCAAGCCCGTCCGCCCGGCCGGACACCGGCAGGAAGCCGACCCCCACCGACAGCGCCGCAGTCCCCGCCGCCAAGGCCGTCACCGGCCGCAGGAACCCGGGATCGGCGAGACGCCGGGCGAGGTCGCCCACGGTCTGCCTGGCGCGCGGCAGCGGCGGCACCCGGGGCACCGTGAGGGCCGCCCAGCAGGCCACCGCGGCGGCCAGCGCGGCCATGACCGCGAACAGCGAGCGCAGGCCGCCTGCCGCGACGACCGCCCCGCCGAGGAAGGGGCCGAGCGTGTAGCCGATGCTCTTGTAGAAGCCGTACGAGCCGAAGGCCCGGCCGCGAGCGCTCTCCGAGGTCAGCCGTGCGACCAGCGCGGACGCCGCGGGCGAGAACGCCGAGGCCGCCGCGCCCTGCCCCAGCCTCGCCGCCAGGAGCCACCCGGCGTCCCGGAGACCATGGGGCCGGGCCGCCACCACGTAGACGCCCGAGGCGAGGACGAACGCGACGAGGCCGCCCACGAGCACCGGCCGCGGTCCGACCCGGTCGGCCAGCGTGCCGAACGCCGGTTTGAGCACGACCTCGGCGCCGTCGTAGAGGGCGAGCAGCAGGCCGAGCCGGAGCAGGGACGCTCCCGCGCCGTCGCCGGTCACGCCGAGGTTGGCCGCGATGCCGTGCGCGCCGAAGGCGGTGGTGAACCCGGCGGCGTACAACGGCCACAGCCGCGCGCGGCTCACGGGCCGGTTCCGGGCCGGCGCGTCACGCCAGACGCGGCGGGAATCCGCCGGTGGCCACCGGCCCCCAGGACGTCGGGGTGATCCGCACCAGCGACTTGCCCTGGCGGACCATGGCGGCGCGGTATTCCTCCCAGTCGGGGTGCTCCCCGGAGATCGAGCGGTAGTACTCGACCAGCGGCTCCAGGGCCTCCGGCAGGTCGAGCACCTCGGCGGTGCCGTCCACCTGCACCCACGGCCCGTCGAAGTCGTCCGACAGCACGACCACGCTCGCCCGCGGATCGCGACGGGCGTTGCGGGTCTTGGCGCGTTCGGGGTACGTCGACACGACGATACGGCCCTCGGCGTCGACTCCGCAGGTCACCGGGGACGCCTGGGGGCCGCCGTCGCGTCTCGTCGTGATCAGGATCGCCCGGTGGCGATCACGGACGAAGTCGAGCAACTGCTCACGGGAGACCTTCTCGGCGGTCGCGATCCTCGGACTCATGCTCGCTCCTCGCCTCCGGCTCCGAGCGGCATGGGCCAGACACTGTGCCTATTGATTCGCTCGCTACGCTCGCTCATGCCGCCACTTTAATCACCGTCCGGAGGCGCGGCTCCGCTCCGCCAGGCAGGTGACGCCGTCGAGCAGGAGCCGCATGCCGAGCTCGAACAGGTCGTCGAGGCGGAAGTCGTACCCGTCCTCGCCCAGGCCGCCGATGACCTTGGCGAAGGCCGGGTAGCGCCCCGACCCCGCGATGGCGCTCAGCGCCGGGCCCTGGACGTCCATCCACTGCTCCTCGGACAGCCCGGTCGCCGCCGCGATCTGGGCCTCGCGCTCCAGGTTGATCGCGAGGCCCTGCACGTGGCTGTAGAGCAGGATGTGGACGTCGAGCACGGTCGCCGGATCGAGGCCGAGGCCGTCGAGGGCGGCCAGCGCCCAGTCGGCGTGCACGGTCAGCCCGGGCAGCGCCAGCGGCCTGCCGAGCGGGCTGAGCTGCGCCAGCCACGGATGCCGCCGGAAGATCGCCCACAGCGTACGGCCCGCGATCTCCAGCCGTTCCCGCCAGCCCTCGGGGGCGTCGCCGGGGTAGCCCAGCTCGCCGAAGGCGGCGTCCGCCATGAGCAGGATCAGGTCGTCCTTGCTTCCGACGTACCGGTACGGCGACATGGCCGCGACCCCGAGCCGGGCCGCCACACCGCGCATCGACAGCGCCGGCAGCCCCTCCGCGTCGGCGATCTCGATGGCCGCCCGCACGACGCGCTCGCGGGTCAGCTCGCGTTCGGCCCCCGCGCCCGGCCGCCGCCGGGCCGCCTCGGCATCACGTGAGGCGGGCGCCGCGACGCGTACCCGATCTCCCGGCGGTGCGGCGGCTCCCGGCGCGGGCGGGAGGGC